>NZ_JAMYLH010000009.1:0-223309 GCF_040317925.1 Mesorhizobium sp. M1348
TAAAGCCGCGTTCCAACGCTGAAGGAGCAACTTTGTTCTTGCTTTGTGCCGGCAGCTATGCTACTAATTTGGTTATGGTGCTAATTGGCTCCAACGACCCGCCGCATGGCGGGTTTTCTGTTTGCGCTCGATCTCGAGCGCAGGTCACGCCAGTATGACAACCACTGCGACTACCCCGAACAGCGCAATCAGCAGCAAGTCGGCGACGCGGTAGAGTTTCAGCGCCCGCCGGATGTCGGTGCTCTCGACGTCGTCGCGCCGGCCGCCTTCGCCCATCAATGCGTCTTCGACCATGACGCCATCGTAGGAACGGGGGCCGGCGAGCGCCAGGCCGAGCGCGCCGGCCATCGCTGCTTCCGACCAGCCGGCATTGGGCGAGCGGTGCTTTTTCGCATCGCGCCGCACGGCGTGCCAGGCGGCTTTGGCGTCGGCGCCCTTGACCAGGAAAGCGGCGAGTACGATCAGAAGCGCCGATAGCCGCGACGCCGGCAGGTTGATCCAGTCGTCGAAGCGCGCCGACGCCCAGCCGAAGGCTTCGTGGCGCGGGGTGCGGTGGCCGATCATCGAATCGGCGGTGTTGGCGGCCTTGTAGGCGACGCCGCCGGCGAGCCCGCCAATGCCGATCCAGAAGGCCGGTGCGACGACACCGTCGGAGAAATTCTCGGCCAGGCTTTCGATCGCGGCGCGGCAGACAGCGGCCCTGTCGAGCTTTTCCGGGTCGCGGCCGACGATCCGCGAGACGGCAATGCGGCCCATGTCCAGTCCGCCGCTGTCGAGGGCGTCGGCCACCGCTTCGACATGCTCGGCCAGGCTCTTCTGCGACAGCAGCGACGTCGCCAGGATTGCGGTGACCAACAAGCCGAGGGGAATGCTCCAAAGCAAGGCTTCGATCCAGAAGGCGAGGGCGGCCGGCACCAGCACGATCACCAGCAGCGCGACGACGCCCCAGCGGCGACGGTGGGCGTCGGAATCAGTGGCGCGGTTGAGCCTGCGGTCGAGAAAGGATATCAGCCTGCCGAACCAGGTGACGGGATGGCCAATGGCATCGAAGAGCCAGGCCGGGTAGCCGAGTACAAGTTCGATGGCCAGCGACAGGAAAGTGATCAGGATCGACATGAAGTCTCTTGATGGAGTGACGGCGGCAGTGGACCACGGCGGAAGCCTTGGCCGGGCGAGGGCGCTTTTCCCTCACGCGCCGCTGCCTTTCGTCGACCTCTCGACCGGGATCAATCCGCACTCCTACCCGCTTTTCGATTTGCCCGCCACCGCCCTGTCGCGATTGCCGGAAGCCACGCGTGCCCGCGACTTGGCTGAACTCGCGGCAAGCGCCTATGGCGCCCCGTCGGCGGCGAATGTCGCAGCGGCGCCCGGCACGCAGATCCTGTTGCCCCGCGTCGCTTCCCTGGTCAGCCCGGGCACGGCGCTGGTGCTCGGGCCGACTTATGCCGAGCATCGGCGGGCAGCGGCGATCGCAGGCCATGCGGCGGCTGAAGTCGATCATTTCGAAGCCCTGGCGGCGGTCGACCTTGCCGTCGTCGTCAATCCCAACAACCCGGACGGGCGCGTCGTCGAGCGCGAAAGATTGCTTCGACTTGCCGGGACATTACGCGCCAGAGGTGGGCTGCTGGTCGTCGACGAGGCCTTCATGGATGTCGGCCCGCGCAGCGAAAGCCTGGCCGGCGACGTTGACCAGGGCGGCATCGTCGTGCTGCGTTCGTTCGGCAAGTTCTTCGGCCTGGCCGGCCTGCGGCTTGGCTTTGCAGTGGCCGATGCGCTGACGGTCGAGCGGCTAGAGGCGCAATTCGGGCCATGGGCGGTTGCCGGGCCGGCGCTCGAATATGGCATAAGGGCGCTTGCCGACACCGGCTGGCAGGCCGGGATGCGGCGCCGTCTGGTCGAGGACGCTGCGCGACTCGATACGCTGTTCGGCCGCTTCGGCGTGCCCGTCGCCGGCGGCACCACGCTGTTCCGCTATATCAGGCTGCCGAACGCCGCCGGCCTGTTTTCGGCGCTTGGCCAGCGCGGCATCCTGCTTCGGCATTTCGCCGGCCGGCCGGATGTGCTGCGCGCCGGCCTGCCGGGAGCCGACGAAGAATGGCGGCGGCTCGAATCGGCGCTTGCCGGCTGGGCCTCGCGGCGCGACGATAATGCCAAGGGAGAAACGACCCAATGATCCACGTCTGTTCGCTGTCCAAAGTCGAGGAAACGGTGACGAAGACCGGGGCCGGGCGGCTGCTTTCGCTGCTCGCCGCCGGAACGGAGGTGGTGCGACCGGCCTCGATCACCAGGGAAAACCATCTGCACCTGGTCATGCACGACATTGCGGTGGCGCAAGAGGGCATGACGATGCCGGGCGAGGAGCATGTCTTGAACCTGCTCGATTTTGCGCGCCAATGGGACCGCTCGCGGCCGCTGGTCGTGCACTGCTATGCCGGCATCAGCCGCTCGACCGCCTCGGCCTACATCATCGCGGCAGCGCTGGCGCCGAAGCGCGACGAGGCCGAATTGGCCGAGACTCTGCGCAGGCTGTCGCCCACGGCGACACCCAATCCGCGGCTGATTGCCATCGCCGACGCGCTGCTCGAGCGCAACGGCCGCATGAGCCGCGCCATCGAGGCGATCGGGCGCGGTGCCGAGGCGTTTGAGGGCACGCCTTTTGCGCTGAAGATCGAGGGCTAGAATCGGCCCATCGAGACGGCGCGGCAATCGTGGATCGCCGCACTCTTCGGCCACGGTAACGGCATGGATCCTAGGGTCTTCGCGTCGCTTCGCTCCTGCTCCGCCCGAGGATGACGAAGTGAAAGACGTTTCAGCTAATCTCGAAGTTTGCGATTTCCCGTTGGCCGTCATCCCGCAAATGCTAACCCCAGTGCCAATCTCGACATTCGCGATTAGCGTTTAATCCCATGCTTTCATCATCCTAGGGCGGAGCAGGAGCAAAGCGACGTAGCGGAGACCCTAGGATCCATGCCGTGACATCCGAGCGCTCCAGCCTTCGCTGAATAACAACACAGCGCTAAGCCAGCCAGTCCGCCAGCTTGGCCTTGCGCACGTCCTTCAGCAGGCCGATGAAGCCGTCGGCCTGATGTTCGGCGGTGAGCCGGCCTTTTTCGGCGGTGGCAATGGTGGCGTCGCCGACCACGCCATTCGGGTTGAGGTCGCTGGCGATCCAGGCGAAGGCGTGCGTTCCGGTTTGGCGCAGCAGCGAAAATTCCTTTTCGGCACGGGCAACCTTGGACACGAAATTATCGGCCTTGGCCATATCGACGAGGTCAGGCCGGAAATGCAGCATCAGCGAGGTCTCGACGTCGCCGCCATGGATGCCGTGGCGGTCTTCGAGGTCGGTGTACATGCCGGCCGGCCGGCCAAAACGCTGCCAGCTGGTCTTTACCGCCAGCATCTTTGCCCGCACGCGCAATTCGCGGGTGATAATGCCCATGATCTCCTCATTGCCGCCATGCGAGTTGACGACGACCAGTTTTCGGATGCCGGCGCGCGCGACCGACAGGCCGAGTTCGGTCCATGCTTCGACCAAGGTCGTCGCCGGCAGGGTGAGGGTGCCGGGCGCATGCAAATGCTCGTTCGACTTGCCTATCGCCTGCACCGGCAGGATGCGGATGTCGAGATCGCCGGTCAGGCGGGCGATCACCGTGTCGAGCATGCCGTTCATGATCGAGGTGTCGGTCGAAACCGGCAGATGGGGCCCGTGCTGTTCGATCGCTGCCAGCGGCAGAACGGCAATGGTCGCCTCCGGATCGATGGTCGCGTATTCGGTGGTCCGGTAGTCACCCCACCATACGCGTTTTTTTGTCCCGGCCATTTTGAACCTCAAAGAGAGACTGAATGCGCGCTTGATGAGGGGCGGCGCCAACCTTTGTCGTGTAACTTGAGATCATCGCCCTGTCGATTCCAGCCGCTGGCCAGCGCTGCTCATCCCGCCGCAATGACCTCGATCTCGACCTTGAATTCCGGCCGGGCAAAGCCGGACACGATCATCAGCGTCGAGGCCGGCGCCGGGCTGGCGAACAGCCGGTCGCGAACCTCCATATAGGGCCGCAGGAACGCGCGGTCGGTGACATAGGCATTGATGCGGACGATGTCGGACAGGCCGAGCCCGGCCTCGCCGAGAATCGCCGCTATGTTCTGGAAACAGAGCTCGGCCTGTGCGCCGGGCTCCTCGGGGATCTGGTCGTCCGCTGTGATGGCGACCTGGCCCGAACACAGCACCAGCCGTTTGCCGGGCGGCAGCTCGACGCCGTGGCTGTAGCGGGCGAAGGGCGGCTTGATCGACTTCGGCGTGAGAAATTTGAACATGGCAATCTCCGGTTCTCGTCAGCGTAAAGCTGGATGTAGGCGGGCATCAAGATGGCGGTGCATGTCACGAGGGCGATTGTGGACAGGCGATCAAAAAATAGGCACGATGCCTTTCGTACAGCATGACCCGTCCGGCCTTCGCGCCGCCATTGCACAGGCGGGCATTGCACAAGCGGGCGGTCCCGACGCAACGCGCCGGTGGCATGTGTCTTGCTTCTTGAAACAATGGTGTCTAGCCCGGCGCGAGATGCGCCGGAGCGAACAAAGGGTGGTCTGGATGTACGGAAGACTCAAGATTTCGGCCGGCGTGATCGTGCTGCTTGGCGCAGGTACGCTTGCCGCGGCAGCGAACGAAAAAGTCACCTTCGGCACCAACTGGCTGGCCGAGCCGGAGCATGGCGGCTACTACCAGGCCGTGGTGGATGGTACCTATGCCGCCTGCGGCATCGACGTGACGATCATGCAGGGCGGCCCACAGGTCAGCGGCCGGCCGCTACTGCTGGCCGGCAAGATCGATTTCTACATGGGCGGCAATCTGCTGTCGGCTTTCGATGCCGTGCAGCAAGGCATACCGATGCGCGTCGTGGCCGCCGACTTCCAGAAGGACCCGCAGGTCATCATGTCCCATCCCGGGCAGGGGCTGGACAAATGGGAAGACCTGAAGAACGCCGACCAGTACATCCTCGGCGACGAAGGTGCGCAGACCTTCTTCCAGTGGATGGTCACCGACCTGGGTTTCGACGCAGCCAAGCGCGTGCCCTACACCTTCAACCCGGCGCCGTTCATCGCCAACAAGAAGTCGATCCAGCAGGGTTACGTCACCTCGGAGCCATTCGCTGTCCAGAAGCAGGGCGGTTTCACGCCGAACCAGTTCTTGCTGGCCGACTATGGCTGGGACACATATGCAACGACGGTCGAGACCATGCAGGAGACGATCGACAAGCGGCCCGAGGTGGTCCAGTGCTTCGTCGATGGGTCGGCCAAGGGCTGGTACAATTATCTCTACGGTGACAACAAGGCCGCCAACGAAATGATCAAGAAGGAAAATCCGGACATGACGGATGAGCAGATCGCCTTCTCGATCGAGCAGCTGAAGAAATTCGGCGTGGTCGATTCCGGCGACAGCGAAAAGCTCGGCATCGGCGCCATGACCGACGCACGCATCGAGAGTTTCTACGACAAGATGGTCAAGGCCAAGGTCGCGCCGGCGGGCGTCGACATCAAGAAGGCCTACACGCTTTCCTTCGTCAACAAGAGCGTCGGGCTCGACCTGAAGAAGTAGGCCGTGAAGCTGGAGAAAGTGGCGCAACAGCCAGGAAGTGTACCGGGGCCGACGCTGTTGGCGCTGCGTGGCGTCGGCAAGGTTTTTTCCAACGGCGTCACCGCGCTCAGCAATGTCGAGCTGACGATCCGGGGAGGCGATTTCCTCAGCCTGCTCGGGCCGTCGGGCTGCGGCAAATCGACGGCATTGCGGCTGATTGCCGGCCTGTCGACGCCGACCTCGGGCGTGCTCGACTGGCGCGGCAGCGGCGCCCGCGATCGTTCGAATATCGGCGACCGTTCGAATATCGGCTTCGTCTTCCAGGAGCCGACGCTGCTGCCCTGGGCCGACGTCTTCGACAATGTCTGGCTGCCGCTGCGGCTGAAGGGCGTGTCGCGGGCCAAGGCGGCGCCGGCGGTGATGGAGATGCTGGCGCGGGTTCACCTGACCGGCTTCGAGAATGCCGTGCCGCGCGAATTGTCAGGCGGCATGAAGATGCGCGTCTCGATTGCCCGGGCCATGGTGACCAAGCCGCGGATTCTGTTGATGGACGAGCCGTTCGCGGCACTCGACGAGATCACCCGCTTCAAGCTCAACAACGATCTGCTGGAGCTATGGCAGGATGAGCGCTTTACCGTCGTTTTCGTCACCCACAGCGTCTTCGAAAGCGTTTTCCTCTCCAACCGCGTTGTCGTCATGGCGGCGCGGCCGGGCCGGGTGTTCGCGGAGCTTGCCGTCGACGCGCCCTATCCGCGCGACGAGGCATTTCGCACCTCGCCCGACTATGCCGCGCTCTGCCGCCAGGCGTCCGACGTGCTGATCGGCGCCATAAACTCAACTGCCGGACCGCATCATGACGGCCATTGAAGAACAAGTGCTGGCGCTCGACCCGGAGGAGGCGCGCCGCGTTCGCCAGGAGCGCTTCGAGCGGATCGGCAGATGGCTGCTGCCGCTGGCGATCATGATCCTGGCGATCTGGCTGTGGGACCGCGTCTGCGTCTGGAACGACATCCCGAAATACATCCTGCCGCGTCCCGGCGTGGTGCTGCAAACGCTGCGTGACGATGCCTGGCTGCTGTTCTCCTCGCTGCTGGTGACGCTCAGGATCACCTTCTTGAGCCTGCTTCTCGCCGTGGTCGGCGGTGTCGGGCTGGCGGTGCTGTTCGCTCAGTCGAAGTGGGTGGAGATGTCGTTCTTTCCATTCGCCATCGTGCTGCAGGTGACGCCGATCGTCGCGATCTTTCCGCTGATCAACATCTATGTCGACAACCAGACGACGAAGCTGCTGCTTTGCGCCTGGATCGTCGCCTTCTTCCCAATCCTCTCCAACACCACGCTCGGCCTCAATTCCGTCGACCGCAATCTGCGCGACATGTTCAAGCTCAACGGCGCCACCCGCTGGCAGCAACTGCGCTATCTGCGGCTGCCGGCGGCGATGCCTTATTTCCTCGGCGGGCTGAAGATCGCCGGCGGCCTGTCGCTGATCGGCGCGGTGGTGGCCGAGTTCGTTGCAGGCGCCACCGGCCAGTCGTCCGGCCTCGCCTCGCGCATCATCGAGGCCGGCTACCGGCTCAACGCACCAAGGCTGTTCGCTGCGCTGATCCTGATCTCGCTCACCGGCATCCTGATCTTCCTGGTGCTGTCGCTGATTTCGCATCTCATTTTGCGGCGCTGGCACGAGAGCGCGCTGAGGCAGGAGCGGTGATGGTGGGCAGCGCCAGCACCCCCCTCTGTCCTGCCGGACATCTCCCCCTCAAGGGGGGAGATTGGATGCCATCCAGGATTTCGCCAATTACCAACGTTGCAAGACGAACACCATCGGCGAAGCTGCCAATCTCCCCCCTTGAGGGGGAGATGTCCGGCAGGACAGAGGGGGGTACGCCTTGATACCAGCTTCTGGTTCCTACCATCTTTCCAAAGTCCGGCTTCACGCGTCGCTGACGCCGGGCCTTGCTGGAGGCTTCGACGCCGACGGATTTGCGCTTGCCGATATCGCCGTCGCAGACGGCAGAATCTCCAATATTGTCGGACATAGCCGATCCAATGCACCGGCAGACGCAATCGACCTCGCCGGCCGAATCGTGCTGCCCTGCTTCGTCGACTGCCACACCCATATCGACAAGGGCCATATCTGGCCCCGAAAACCCAACCCCGTCGGCACCTTCATGGGCGCGCTGAATGCGACCGGCGCCGACCGCGCGGCGCGCTGGAGCGCCGACGACGTTGCCCGTCGCATGGATTTTTCGCTGCGCTCGGCCTATGCGTATGGCACCAAGGCGCTGCGCACGCATCTCGACAGCGTTGCGCCGCAGGAAGAGATCTCCTGGCCGGTGTTCGAGACGATGCGGGAAAAATGGCGCGGCCGCATCGAGCTGCAGGCGGCCTGTCTGCTCGGCATCGAGGGCGTGCGCGACAGGAAATGGTTCGAAAGGCTGGCCAAACGGGTGGCTGCCGCCAAGGGCGTGCTCGGCGTCGTCACCTATATGGTGCCGGATCTCGAAGAACTGCTCGACCAGGTGTTTGAGCAGGCGATCAAGCATGGCCTCGACCTCGATTTCCATGCCGACGAGACCGACGATGTCTCGGCGATATCGCTGAAGAAAATCGCCGAAGCAGCCCTTTGGAACGGTTTTGACGGGAACATCCTGGTCGGCCATTGCTGCTCGCTGGCGCGCCAGCCCGACCTCGACGTGCTCGACACGCTGGATAAGGTCGCCAAGGCCGGCCTGGCGGTGGTGTCGCTGCCGATGTGCAATCTCTATCTGCAGGACCGGCGCGGCGACAAGACAACGCCACGCTGGCGCGGGGTGACGCTGCTGCACGAGATGAAGGCGCGCGGCATTGCCGTCGCCGTCGCCTCCGACAATACCCGCGACCCGTTCTACGCCTATGGCGATCTCGATATGCTGGAGGTCTATCGCATGGCGACGCGCATCCTGCATCTCGACCATCCCGTTGCCGACTGGCCGCAAGCTGTGACCGCGACGCCGGCCAAGGTGATGCGGCTCGATGGTTTCGGCACGCTTGCCGCCGGAGGGACGGCCGATTTCGTCGTCTTCAGGGGGCGAAGCTGGACGGAATTGCTGTCGCGGCCCGAATCGGATCGCATCGTCGTGCGCGACGGGCATGCGATCGAGCGCCAGCTGCCCGATTATGCCGAACTCGATGATCTGATGGTGGAATGATGGATATTGCGGCGCTCAAGCGCGACCTGGACGGCCTCAAGGTCGACGACCATCCGGCGATCGTCCAGCAGAAGAGCCGCGACTTCTATTGGTACAGCCCGGTGCTGAAGCAGCAGCTCGAGCACGTCACCGGTGACCTGATCGTGACGCCGAAAACCGAAGACGAGGTCGTCCGCATTCTCGCCGCCTGCCATCGGCATGGCGTGCCGGTGACGCCGCGCGGCAGCGGCACCGGCAATTACGGGCAGGCGATGCCCCTATCCGGCGGCGTGGTGCTCAATCTCGCCGAGATGAACGCGGTCAAGACGATCGCGCCGGGCCGTGTCGTCACCGGCCCCGGCGCCGTGCTCGCCGACATCGACAGAGCGACGCGGGCGCATTCCGGCCAGGAACTCCGCATGTCGCCGTCGACCTACAACACCGCATCGATCGGCGGGTTCGTCGCCGGCGGCTCCGGCGGTATCGGCTCGATCCGCTGGGGCGGACTGCGCGACCTCGGCAACGTCATCCGGCTGAGGACAGTGACGATGGAGGCACAGCCACGTGTCATGGAGCTCACCGGCGAAGACGTGCTGAAGGTCATGCACGCCTACGGCACCAACGGCATCATCACCGAAGTCGAGATGCCGCTGACCGCCAGCTATGACTGGATCGACGTCATCGTCGGCTTCGACGATTTCATGGATGCGGCCGGCTTCGGCAACGACCTCGCCATCCAGGACGGCATACTGGCGAAGCTGATCACGCCGATCGCAGCACCCATCCCATACGATTACTTCAAGCGCCACCAGCGGTTTTTCCGGCGCGGCCAAAGCATCGTCGTCCTCATGATCGCCCCGCATGCGATGGATGCCTTCCTCGCCTTCACGACGCGCAGCAAGGGCGAGATCGTCTTCCGCGCCGACAAGGAGGCCGATCTCAAGGGGTTGCCGCCGGCCTATGAGCTGACCTGGAACCACACCACGTTGCGCGCCATCCGGGTCGATCCGACGATCACCTACCTGCAGACCCGCTATCCGTCGCCGGACCACCTCGGTCACGTCAAGGCGATGGTCGAACGCTTCGGCGACGAGGTGCCGGCGCATCTCGAATTCATCCGCTTCGACGGAGCCATCGGTATCGCCGGGCTGCCGCTGGTGCGATTCACCACGGCCGAGCGGCTGGACGAGATCATCCGCATCCACGAGGACAATGGCTGCTGGATCTTCAACCCGCACCGCTACACGCTGGAAGAAGGCGGCATGAAGCGCACCGACGAGGTGCAGCTCGCCTTCAAACGCGAAACCGACCCGCAAGGGCTGCTCAATCCGGGCAAGATGATCGCCTGGGAAAACCCTGATTACGACTATCGCTCCGGCAAGTCGTTCCTGTTCAAGGGGCTGGAGAAGGCGGGTTGAGACGATGACGGGCGTATGGCGCTGTACCCCCCTCTGGCCTGCCGGCCATCTCCCCCTCAAGGGGGGAGATTGGCAGTTTCGATGTCTATCGAATCTTGCGGCGTTGGTGTTGAGCGAAGGCATTGGTGACGGCCAATCTCCCCCCTTGAGGGGGAGATGCCCGGCAGGGCAGAGGGGGGTGCCTCGCGCCGACCTGCGAGGACTTGGTTGAACGTCCTCGTCCTCTACGCTCATCCTGTGGAGACCAGCTTCAATGCCGGCCTGCACCGGACCATCGTCGAGCGCCTGAAGGCCGCCGGCCATGTCGTCGACGACTGCGATCTCTATGCCGAGGGTTTCGATCCCAGGCTGACGCGGGCCGAACGGCTGTCCTACCACGGCGAGCGCAGTGCTGGTGATCCGGCGGCGGCTTACGTCGAACGCCTGCTGCAGGCCGAGGCGCTGGTGCTGTCGTTTCCGGTGTGGAACTTCGGCTATCCGGCCATTCTGAAAGGCTTTTTCGATCGCGTCTTCCTGCCCGGCGTGTCGTTCAAGCTGGTCGACGGCAAGGTGCAGCCGTCACTACATAACATCCGCAAGGTGGTCGCGGTCACCACCTATGGCGGCAGCCGGTTCCGAGCCATGCTGATGGGTGACCCGCCGCGCAAGCTGGTCAAGCGGGTGCTGCGTGCGACCATCAAGCCTGGCGGGTCGGTTTCCTACCTCGCGCAATACTCGATGAACCTGTCGACCGACGAGAAGCGGACGAGGTTCGTGGCGAAGGTCGCGGCCAGGATGGACGCGTTCTGAGGCGCGCTACATCCGCACCCGTTCCGCCTTCGGATCGTACATCGGCTTAAACGACGCTTCCGCCGCAAAGCGCTCGCCGGCGATCTCGATCTCGTAGGACGACGACAGCACATCCGCTTCGTTCTCGCCCTTGCAAGGCACGTAACCAAGCCCGATGGCGCCGCCGAGATGATGGCCGTAATTGCCCGAGGTGATCGGGCCGACGATCTTGCCGTCGCGCAGGATCGCCTCGTTATGGAAGAGCAGGGGTTGCGTGTCTTTCAGACGGAACTGCACCAGCCGCCGGTTCAATCCGCTTTCTTTTTTCCTCAGCACGGCATCGCGGCCAAGAAAATCGCCCTTGGCCGTCTTCACGGCGAAGCCAAGGCCAGCCTCCAGCACATTGTCCTCGTCGGTGATGTCGTGACCGAAATGCCGGAACGCCTTCTCGATGCGGCAGGAATCCAGTGTGTGCAGGCCGCATAGCTTCAGGCCGGCGTCAGTGCCGGCTTCCGCGATAGCCTCGAAAACATGGGCAGCCTGGTCGGTCGAGACATAAAGCTCCCAGCCCAGCTCGCCGACATAAGTGACGCGGTGGGCGCGGGCCAGGCCCATGCCGATCTCGATCTCCTGAAACGCTCCGAACGGATTGTTGTCATTGGAGAAATCATTCGGGCTGACCTTTTGGATCAGCTTCCTCGAATCCGGGCCCATCAGGCAAAGCACGGCTTCGGCAGCGGTCACATTGGTGACGACGACGAACTCGTCGGCAAGATGTTTTCTCAGCCAGGCCAGGTCTCGCTGCAGCGTCGCGCCGGGCACGACGAGGAAGAAGGCGGTCTCGGACAGCCGCGAGACGGTGAGATCGCTCTCGATGCCGCCGCGCTGGTTGAGCATCTGGGTGTAGACGATCTTGCCCGGCGCCACGTCCACGTCGTTGGCGCAGAGCTTTTGCAGGAAGGCGCAGGCGTCGCGGCCTTCGACGCGGATCTTGCCAAAGGAGGTCATGTCGAACAGGCCGACGCCGTTCCTGACCGCCAGATGCTCCTCGCGCTGGTTGTCGAACCAGTTCTGCCGTTTCCAGGAATAGCGGTATTCGCGCTCCTGGCCGGGCCTAGCGAACCAGTTGGCGCGTTCCCAGCCGGCGACCTCGCCGAACACCGCACCGCGCGCCTTCAGATGCTCGTGCAGCGGCGAACGGCGCACGTTCCGCGAGGTTGCCATCTGCCGGTAGGGAAAATGATCGGCATAGAGCAGGCCGAGCGTTTCAGAGACGCGCTCCTTGAGATAGCGGCGGTTCTTCTGGAACGGCTGGGCGCGGCGGATGTCGACCTCCCAGAGGTCGAAAGGCGCTTCGCCGTCATTGATCCATTGCGCCAGCGCCATGCCGGCGCCGCCGGAGGAGACGATGCCGATCGAATTGTAGCCGGTCGCCATCCAGTAGCCGGAAAGCTCCGGCGCCTCGCCGAGATAATAGCGGTCGTCGGGGGTAAAACTCTCGGGGCCGTTGAAGAAGGTGTGGATGCCGGCGGTGGCCAGCATCGGCATGCGGTTGACGCCCATTTCGAGGATCGGCTCGAAATGGTCCATATCCTGCGGCAACTGGTCGAAGCAGAACTCCTCGCTTATGCCGTTCATGCCCCAGGGTTTGGCCACAGGCTCGAAGGCGCCGAGCATCATCTTGCCGGCATCTTCCTTGTAGTAGGCGCACTCGTCCGGCACGCGCAGCACCGGCAGCCGGGAGAGCCCGGGGATCGGCTCGGTGACGAGATAGAAATGCTCGCAGGCGTGCAGCGGGATGGTGACGCCATTCTGGGCGCCAAGTTCGCGTGCCCACATGCCGGCGCAGTTGACGACGATATCGGTATCGATCAGGCCTTGCTCGTCGCCTTGCGCCCAGGAAACGCCGGTGACGCGCCCATTTTTGGTGTGGACCTTGGTGACCTTCACGTTCTCGACGATCGTCGCACCGCGCTGGCGCGCGCCCTTGGCCAGCGCCATGGCGATATTGGCCGGGTCGCACTGGCCGTCGAGCGGCAGATGCACGGCGCCGACCACGTCTGACACATTGAGATGCGGGTACATCTGCTTGACTTCGTTGGGCGAAATCTCGCGCACGTCGACATCGAAGGCGCGGGCGAGAGACGCCTGCCGATAGATCTCGTGCTTGCGCTCCTCCGTCAGCGCCACGGTGATCGAGCCGACCTGGCGCATGCCGGTGCCGACATCGGTCTCTGCCTCCAGCTTGACGTAGAGGTCGGCCGAGTACTTCGCCAGCCGCGTCATGTTCTGCGAGCCGCGCAACTGGCCGATCAGGCCGGCGGCGTGCCATGTCGTGCCCGACGTCAGCTGCTTGCGCTCGAGCAGCACGATATCGGTCCAGCCGAGCTTGGCCAGATGATAGGCGACCGAGCAGCCGGAGACGCCGCCGCCGATGATGACCGCCCTCGCTTTGGTCGGGATGGTTTTGGCGGGCAGGGCGTTCATGCGGCCTCGCGGCGATAGCTGGAGGCGAAGCGGCGCAGGCGCGTGGCAGCCTCCATCAGCACCGGCTCAGGCTGGCAGAGGCTGAAGCGGATGTGGCCGGCGGCAGCCTCGCCGAAGCTCGAGCCGGGCATGACGCCGACCTTTTCCTGGTCGAGGAAGGCCCAGGCGAATTTTTCGTCGTCCGGCTCGATCGCCGATATGTCGAGCATCACATACATGCCGCCTTCGGAGCCGCGCACGGTGACGTTGTTCATGCCGCGCATGGCATCGAGAACGACGGCGCGCCTTGCGGCATAGCGCTCGGCGATCTCCTTGACGCCGTAGCCATTCTCGAGCGCCTCGGCGCAAGCTAGGCTGATGAAGGCCGGCAGGCCGTAGGTCATCACCAGATTGAGGTCGGTCAGCAGCGAGATCATCTGTTCGGGCCCGGTCAGCCAGCCCATGCGCCAGCCGGTCATGCCGTGGCTCTTGGACATCGAATTGATGACCAGCGTGCGTTCTGGCATGCCGGGCAGCGAGCGTGGTGAGACGTGCTCGCCGCCGCCCAGCGTCCAGTAGACCTCGTCCGACAGCAGCCAGAGGTCATGCTCGCGGCAGATCTGCGCCAGCTCTTCCAGGCGCTCGCGCGAATAGACGGCACCCGTCGGGTTGTTCGGCGTGTTGATCAGGATGGCGCGGGTGTTCGGCCGAAGTGCGGCGCGAATGTCGGCGGCGCGCGGCTGAAAGCCATCCTCGGCGGGTGTTTCGACGACGCTGAACTCGGCGCCCGCCGCACTGAAGGTATTGGGATAGGTGGCGTAATAGGGCGCGACGACGATGGCATGGTCGCCCTGGTCGAGAACCGCTTGAATGGCCGCGTAAAGCGCGGCCTGCCCGCCCGGCGTGGCGATGACCTGGTCGGGATTTGTCGCAACGCCGGTGCACAGCGTCGAAGCCGCCGCCATCGCCTTGCGCAGGCGCGGAACGCCGGCAAGCGGGGTGTAGTGGTGATTGCTGGCGCGAACCGCCGTCACACAGGCTTCGATGGTCTCGCTCGGCGTATCGAAATCGTGGTCGCCGACCGACAGCATGATGATGTCCTCGCCCGCCTGCTTGCGCGCCCAGGCAGCGGAATGAACCTCCCAGCCATCCTTGCCGGAAGGCACGATGCCGGAAATGCGCGATGATGGTCTGGGCATTATGCTACTCCCGAAATTTCATAACCCGCCTGTTCGAGCCGGTCGCGCAGCGCGGCAATGTGGGCGGGTCCGACTTCGCAGCAGCCGCCGACGATGCCGGCGCCGGCCTCGACCCAGCCGATCGCCTGGCCGGCATAGGCATCCGGATCGAGGTCGTGGCGGGCGTGCAGCACTTCCACGGTGCCGCCATGCTTGAGCGCCTCAATCGAGGTAAAGCCGTTGGCATAGGCGCCGATCGGACCGCCGAGAGCGATCAGTTCAGGCAGCGCTGCAGCGATCGCTTCGGGCCGGCAGCAATTGACCAGCCGGGCCGCGACCGGCAGGCCGGCAAGAGCGCCCGACGCCGCCGCAATGGCTTCGCCGCTGCGCAGGCGCGGCGTGCCGTGGTCGAAAAGCGTCCACGACACCCATACGGGCTTGCCGCTTTCCGACGCCGCGGTGACGGCGGCGCGCGCCTCTTCGGCCGACGCCATGGTCTCGCACAGAAACAGATCGACGCCGTCCGCCTGCTCGGCAACGATGCGGCGATAGATGTCGAGCGTATCCTGGAAGGATATCGTCAGTGCCGGCGCATAGCTGCCGAACAGCGGCGACAGGCAGCCGGCGATCGCGGCGTCGCCAGCCTGGTCGCGGGCTTGCCTTGCCAGTTCTATGCCGCGCTTCTGCAACGGCTTGAACAGCTCTTCCGCGCCCTCGCGCGCGAGCCGCTCCGGCGTGGCGGAATAAGTGTTGATGGTGATGACGCGGGCGCCGGCGCGGATGAATTCCGCGTGCAGGTCGCGTACCAGATTCGGTTCATCGATCAGCACCCTGGCCGACCACAGCGGCGTCGGCTCGGAACTGCTGCGGCGGACCAGCTCCTGGCCCATGCCGCCATCGGTGAGGATCACTGTCTTCATGCTCTGAGCCTCTCGTTCTTTGGATCCCATAACGGCTCATCCTTCTGCACGACCGCCCTGAAGCGTTCGCCGAAGATCTCGACCTCGACCGCGGTTCCCGGCTCGGCGAGGTCGGCGCGCAGCATGCCGAGCGCGATCGATTTGTCGATGCGATGACCCCAGCCGCCGGATGTCGTCTCGCCGACGATCCGGCCGTCATGCCACAGCGTCGACATGTAGGGCGCATCGCAGTCGTCGGGGTTTTCGACGACCAGCGTGACGAAGCGCTTCTTTACGCCCTGCTGCTTTTCGTTCTGCAGCGCCGCCTTGCCGCGGAAGTCGGGCTTGTCCCATCTGACGAAGCGCTCCAGCCCGCCCTGCAGGATCGAATAGTCGGTCGACAGGTCGCCCTTCCAGGTGCGGTAACCTTTTTCGAGCCGGAGCGAATCCAGCGCGTACATGCCGAACGGTTTTAGGCCATGCCTCTTCCCAGCCGCCCAGACGGCGTCGAAGATGCCTAAGGTATCGTCGACCTTGCTGTGGATTTCCCAGCCGAGCTCGCCGGCGAAGGACACGCGCACCAGCTTTGCCCAACGTCCGGCGATACTGGTTTCCTGATGCGTCAGCCAGGGCAGGGTGAGGTCGGCCGCGCAGAGTTCGGCGAGGATGTTTCGCGAGTTGGGGCCGGCGAGGATCTGGGTGGAGTATTCCTCCGTCCTGTCGACCAGCTTGAATGTGGCGTCCTTCGGGATGCGCGACTTCAGCCATTCGAAATCATGCCATTGAGCAACAGCGGCGGTGATCAGCGTCATCAGGTTCTCGTCGTGGCGGACCACCGACATTTCGGTGACGGTGCGGCCCTTGTCGTCGGCAAAATAGACGAGGCCGATGCGGCCGGGTTTCGGCACCAGGCCTGTCACCTGGAGGCTCAGCCATTCGGCTGCACCCGGACCGTCGAGATTGAAACGGGAAAACCCCGGCAGGTCCAAAATGCCGGCGGCATCGCGGACGGCGAGGCATTCCTCGCGCACGCGATGCTGCCACGGCCCGTCGCGGCGGAAGGTCAGCGTGGATTCTTCGGAGATGTCGTCGCCTGCCTTCGCATACCAGGTGGCGCGTTCCCAGCCATTATAAGCGTCGAACCGGGCGCCGAGTGCCTTGATGCGGTCGTGGAGCGGCGACAGCTTGCGGTCGCGCCCGGCCGGCCAGGCATGGCGCGGGAATTGGATGGCATATTCGTTGCCGTAGATCTCCATGCCCTTGGCGACGCAATAATCCGGGGCCGAGGCAAAGGCGGTGAAACGGCGCGGATCGCAGGACCACATGTCCCATTCGGTCTGGCCTTGCGTCACCCATTCGGCCAGCACCTTGCCGGCGCCGCCGCCCTGGGCGATGCCGAAGGTAAAGACGCAGGCCTCGAAGGCGTTCGGCACGCCGGGCATCGGGCCGATCAGCGGGTTGCCGTCCGGCGCATAGGGGATCGGCCCGTTGATGACCTTGGACAGGCCGGCGGTGCCGAGGATCGGCACGCGGGCGACGGCATCGGCGAGGTAATGTTCCAGCCGGTCGAGATCGTCGGGAAACAGCTGGAAGGAAAAGTCGTCAGGCATCGGGTCGTTGTGGCCGACCCAGTGGGCGCGGCCATTGCGCTCATAGGGGCCGAGATTCATGCCATTCTTTTCCTGGCGCAGATAATAGGACGTATCGACGTCGCGCAGCAGCGGCAGCTTCTTGCCTTGTTCCTTCGACCACGCCGCCAGTTCGGGGATTTCCTCGAACAGGATATATTGATGGCTCATCACCATCATCGGCACCTCGCGGCCGAACATCCTGCCGACTTCGGCGGCGCGGTAGCCCGCGGCATTGACGACGATCTCGCAGCGGATCTCGCCTTGCGCCGTCTCGACCACCCACTCGTCGTTCTCGCGGTGCACGCCGGTGACCGGACAGAAGCGGATGATCTTCGCGCCCATGTCGCGGGCACCTTTAGCCAGCGCCTGGGTCAATTGCGCCGGATCGATATCGCCGTCATTCGGATCGTAAAGCGCGCCTTTCAGCTCATGCGTCTCGATGAAGGGATAACGACGCTTGATCTCGTCCGGGCCGACCACGTCGATGTCCATGCCCTGGTAGCGGCCCATGCCCTTGGCGCGCTGGAATTCCTGCATGCGCTCCGCGCTATGGGCCAGCCTGAGCGAGCCGGTGACATGGTAATTCATGGGATAACCGACCTCGTCGGCCAGCCGGCGATAGAGCTCGGTCGAATAACGCTGCATGTTCATCAGCGACCATGACGAGGAGAAGGTCGGCACATTGCCGGCGGCATGCCAGGTCGAGCCGGAAGTCAGCTCGTTCTTCTCCAGAAGCACGCAGTCGGTCCAGCCCGCCTTGGCGAGATGGTAGAGCGAGGAGGCGCCGACGGCACCGCCTCCGATGATCACCACGCGTGCCGTGGTCGGCAAACCGGCCATGTTCTTCTCCAGATCAATAGACGGGCGGCGAAACCACCCAGATCACCACAGCCGGTTCCGCTCCAGGATTGCGCCAGCGGAACGGCTTGCCGTCAAAGCGGAAGGAGTCGCCTTCTCCAAGCCGGTGCCAGACGCCGGCAATTTCGATATCGAAGCTGCCGGACGCGACGTAACCGGCTTCCTCGGTCGGCCGGCGCGCCTCGCTCTTCAGCTCGGCACCGGGGGCGAAGACCGAACGCAGCATCTCGAAGCTACCGCCGAGATCCGGCGACAGAAGCTCCTCCACCAGGCCGGAATCGCTTGTGCCAAGCGTGCGCCGGTTGCCGGCGCGCACGACCACGCCGCGTTCGGTCTCGACAGGCACGTCATGGCTGAAGAACAGGCTGACCGGCACGCCGAACAATTCGGCAAAGGCCCTGAGATCGCCGAGCGAGGGGATCGACAGGCCGCGCTCGACCTGGCTGACCCAGCCGACGGAACGGCCGAGCTTCAGCCCGATTTCGGCAAGCGTCAGGCCGCGCGCCTTGCGCAGCGCACGAATGTCGCCGGCCAGCAGCCGTTCGCTGTTATCTTGTTCCGGTCTTGCGGCGATCGAGGGCAAAGCCACTCCCTTTAATGAATCGCTTTGTGAAAAATGAAGAATCTCGATGAAAAAATCTTGGCAAATTTCATGTGACCGCAGGTCTGTGAAAAAATCAAGATGATTTTCATGAACCCACAAGATTTACTTGCGCCATTTTGACGGTTCAGGCAAAGGCTCGGCGCACGAGCGGCGAGTGGGGCGTCCGGTCGAGGCGGATAGGGCGTCGAGCGTTCATAGAAACTCGCAAGGATGCTCCATCACTTCTAGTCGGCGCATGATCCTTTCCGGATAGCCGGGTTCCAGGATTATGCGCAAAGGGACAGCCCATGCTGGAAAACAACTCCCGGATTGCGGCGGCGATCGTCGATGACGCGATCACCTCGCGCCGGTCCGTACGCGCCTTCTTACCCGACATGGTCGACGACGACACCATCCGCGATATTCTCGCCGTTGCGGCGCGCGCGCCCTCAGGCACCAACATGCAGCCCTGGAAGGTCTATGTGACCAAAGGCGAGGTCAAGCAGCGCATCACCGACGCCATCCTCAGTTCGGGCATCCGCGCCGAAAAGGCCGAGTGGGACGAGTACCGCTACTATCCCGACCAGTTCTTCGAACCCTATCTGACGCGACGACGGGCCAACGGCTTCGGCCTTTACGGCGTGCTCGGCATCGGCCGGCGCGAGGTCGACAGGATGCGTGCGCAGCATGACCGCAACTTTGTCTTCTTCGATGCGCCGGTCGGCATGATCTTCACCGTCGACCGGCGGCTGAACAAGGGGTCGTGGATCGACTACGGCATGTTCCTGCAAAACATCATGGTCGCGGCGCGGGGCAGGGGCCTGCACACCTGCCCGCAGGCCGCCTTCGCGCCCTATCACCGGCAGATCAGGCCGGTGCTCAACATCCCCGACGAGGAGATCGTCGTCTGCGGCATGGCGCTCGGCCATGAGGATACGTCCAAGCCCGAAAATGCCTTCCGCACCGACCGCGCGCCGCTGGAAGAGTGGGTGACGTTCGCCGAGTAAGGTGACGACGCGCCGTCTAGCTACTGCACTTCGTAGCCGACTTCCTCGCTGGCGTGGCAGAGCGCCTTCCAGAACGAGCGGGCAAACGAGCGGAACACATAGATGTCGAACTGATCGGCGCCGGTGCGCTGGATCTGCGCGAAGACGTCGTGATGCATGGTCGAGCGGCCGGCGCCGATCGGGAACGCCGGCAGCGCGAAGTCGATGGCGAAGAATTTTGCCAGCACCCACTCGGCCTTCGGCCCGGCGATACGGATCGCGGTGCGGCCGTGCGAAAGGTCGGTCACCGTACCGATGGCCGAAGTGACGACACTGGCAAAGGCCGACGCCAATCCCTCGGCTTCATCGACCACAGTGAACTTTCCCGGCGCAAAGCCAAACACCGACCTGACGCCGTCCGTGACACCGCCGCCGGCACCGTCGGGCAAAGCCAGGCCGGTGACCGCATGGATGCCGGCCATCAACTTCTTCTCCTCGCCGGGCCAGGCGGCGAGCTGCAGGATCGAACCCTGCCTGGTTTCGGAGAGGATGATTTCGACACCGTGCTCGAAATTGCCATGCGAGCCTGGATGCAGCACCGGCTCAAGCGGTGATTGGCGTTCAACCATGCATGCGGCTCCCGTCCGGATCGAAGAAGTGGTTGGAGACGATCTCGACCGGCCCGAACCGGTTACGCAGCGGATCGGAGACATAAGCGCGCGTGCCGCGCCGCGCCTTGCCGCCCTTGATCAGGGCAAGCGCGATATATTTGCCCAGCGCCGGCGAATAGCAGCAAGCGGTGATGTGGCCGAGCGAGCCGTGCGGATTGGCTTCGTCAAGCTCCTCGACGATGTGCGCGCCGCCGTTTAGCGGCTGGTTGTCCAGCGAGACAATACCCACGAGTTCCAGGCGGTCGGGTGCGATCAGCCCCTCGCGGTCCATCATCGCCGAACCGATGAACGGCTTCTTCTTCGACAGCATCCAGTCGAGATGCAGGTCGCGTGCCGTGGTACGGCCGTCGATCTCGGCACCGGTGACGTGGCCTTTCTCGATGCGCATGGTGCCCAGCGCCTCCAGCCCGTAGGTCACCAGCCCGAACGGCTTGCCGGCTTCGATCAGCGCCTCCCAGACATGGGTGCCGTAACCGGCGCCGGAATAGACTTCGAAGGCCATTTCGCCGGAGAAGGATAGCCGGCAGATCATCACCGGCACACCGGCGATCTCGCCGTGGACGATGCCCATGAAGGGCAGGGCGGCATTGTCGACGGCGGTGCCACTGACGCAAGCGGCCAGTATCTGCCTTGCCTTCGGCCCGCCGATGGCAGCACCGGCCCATTGGTCGGTCACCGAGGTGACGTGGACCTTCAGCTCCGGCCATATCACGTCGAGGAAATACTCCAGATGCTGCATTACCTTGCCGGCATTGGCGGTGGTGGTGGTCATCAGGAAATCCTGCTCGCCGAGGCGCCACGTGGTGCCGTCGTCGAACGCGAGACCGTCCTCGCGCAGCATCAGCCCGTAGCGCGCCTTGCCGACGGCCAGCGTCGAAAACATGTTGGTATAGACGCGGTCGAGGAATTCCGCAGCGTCCGGGCCTTGCACCGCGATCTTGCCCAGTGTCGAGACGTCGACGATGCCGGCGCTCTCGCGCGTGGCTCTCGCTTCGCGCACATAGGCCTGCTCGATCGTCTCGCCGGGATGGCCGTAGATCATCGGCCGGTACCACAGGCCGGCCGAATACATGGTGGCGCCGTTGGCGACGTGCCAGTCATGCATCGGCGTTAGCCGCTCGGGCTTCAGATCGCCGAAGCGTTCGGCGGCAAGCGAGCCGATCGACACCGCCGAAAAGGGCGGGCGAAAGCGCGTCGTGCCGACCTGCGGGATCGGCTTGCCCAGCGCCTCGGCCATGATGGCGAGGCCGGGTATGTTGGAGTTCTTGCCCTGGTCCGTCGCCATGCCGAGCGTAGTGTAGCGCTTCAGATGCTCGACCGAGACGAAGCCTTCGCGATGCGCTAGCCGCACGTCATCCGCCGTCACGTCATGCTGGAAATCGACGAAGCTCTTTCCTTCGGCCTTGATCTCGAACACGGGCGCCGGATCGGGATCACCAGGTGCTGCCTCAACGGCAGGCAAGGCCGCCGGCGTGGCGGTTGCGCCCGCAGCGGAAAGACCGGCGGCGCGGCCTTCGGCGATCGCCTCGGCGGTGGAGAAACTGCCGGTGAAGGCGCCGGCGCCGATCCATTGCCGTGTCGTCGGCTTGGGCGGCAGGAAAGCTTGCAATGCTTCGTTCCACTCCGCTCTGGCGCCGGCCTGGCTGGCCAGATGGATGGTCGGCGACCAGCCGCCCGACATCAGCAGGCAGTCGGCGTGGATGCTGCGCGCATCGCCGGAAAGCGCGCCGTTGACCATGTCGAAGCGCTGCACCTTGAAGCCGGAAAGCGCCTTGCCGCCCTCGGTGGCGATCACCGCGTGGCCAGAAAAGATCTCGGCCTCCGCTTCGCGGGCCAGCTTGCGCATTTCGCTCGAAAGCTCCGGGCGCACGTCGACGATGGCGACGACGACGGCGCCGGCCTTCTTCAGCGCCAGGGCCGCGCGATAGGCGCTGTCATTGTTGGTGAACACCCCGATCCTGTCGCCGGGCAGCACGCCATATTCATTGGCATAACGCTCGGCAGCATGCGCCAGCATTACGCCTGGCCGATCATTGCCTGGAAAGACCAGCGGACGCTCCAGGGAGCCGGTAGCCAGCACCACCGATTTGGCGCGGATCGTCCAGTAGCGATGGCGCGGCTCGCCCTTGCCGGGCGTTTCCTTGTGGTCGGTGACACGTTCGATCGCGGCAAGCGTGTTGCCGTCATAATAGCCCCAGACGGTGGTGCGCGGCAGCAGGCGGACATTGTCACGGCCTTCAAGCTGGCCAGCGGCGCGGGCCACCCAGTCGGCGGCCGGCATGCCATCGATCGTCTCGCCCGACCAATTGGCCGAGCCGCCGAAATGCGGCTCGAGCTCGGCCAGGATGACGCGTGCACCCTGATCGGCAGCCGCCTTGGCGGCCATCAGCCCGGCCGGGCCGGAGCCGACCACCAGCACATCGCAAAACGCATTCATACGTTCGTAGCGCGCCGTATCGGGAGCCGTGCCTGCCTTGCCCAGGCCGGCGGCACGGCGGATGAAATGCTCACAGAACATCCAGAAGCGCGTGCCTTTCAGCGGACCGATAACCGGTCCCATGAAAGTCTTGTAATAGAAGCCGGCCGACAAAAGCTTGCCGCCGAGCTGGTTGACGGCGCTGACGTCCCAGGCAAGCGAGGGGAAGCGGTTCTGGCTGATTGCTGCCAGCCCGTCATAGATCTCGACCATGGTGGCAGGAATGTTCGGCTCGCGAACCTCGCCCCTCAACACGGTGACCAGCGCGTTTGCTTCCTCGACGCCGGCAGTCAGCACGCCGCGCGGGCGGTGATATTTGAACGAACGCCCGAACAGGGTGACGCCGTTGGCCAGCAGCGCCGAAGCCAGCGTGTCGCCAGCATGGCCGGTATAGGGCGCGCCGTCGAAGGTGAAACGGATGGTCCGCAGCCGGTCGATGCGGCCGCCGGCCTCGGTACGGCGCGGGCTCATGGCTTGTCCTCGGCCCGGTGCCGCGCAACCGAGTTGTGGTCGCCGCGCGCGAACGCGGTGCCGGAGATCTCGTGCGTCAGCGTGTTGCGCACGACCCTGAGATGGGCGCGGCAGCCGCCCGAATGCTGCCAGATCTCATTGTGGTCCCCGGCCGGGTTAAGCCGGTCGTAGACATAGGCATTCCAGGCGTCGAGGTTCTGCGAGGCGGGCTGTGGGCGCTGGCGGTTGCCGTCGCCCTGATAGGTGAATTCGATCACGTCGCGCGGACCGCAATAGGGGCAGGTGATGAGCATGGATTTCTTAAACTTCTCGTTTGACCATGATCGTTTCCGAAAACCGGTTTCCACTTTTCGGGATCATGGCCTAATGCAGCCGGGGCGTGGCGCCCTGGCCCTTGTCGTCGATCACCAGGCCACGGTAGAAGCGGTCGAGCGTGAAGGCCGCGTTGAGATCGTGCGGCTCGTCCTTGGCGATGGTCCAGGCAAAGCACCAACCGGAAGCCGGCGTCGCCTTGAAGCCGCCATAGCACCAGCCGCAATTGAGATACATGCCCGGCAACGGGCCGGTGGTGATGATCGGCGAGCCATCCATCGACATGTCGCAGACACCGCCCCAGGAGCGCAGCATGCGGACGCGGGCGAGCCCCGGGAACAGCGCCAGCATCTCGCTCATCACCTCATCGACGATCGGCAGGCTGCCGCGTTGGGCGTAGCTGTTGTAGCCATCGAGGTCGCCGCCATAGACGAGGCCGCCCTTGTCCGATTGCGACATATAGAAATGGCCCATGCCGAAGGTCAGGACCGTATCGATGAAGGGTTTTAGCGATTCCGTGACGAAGGCCTGCAGCACGTGGCTCTCGATCGGCATTGTCTCGATGCCGGCAAGTCCCATGACCCGCCCGGTGCTGCCGGCCACCGCCACCGCTACCTTTTTGGCGCGGATTTCGCCGCGCGTCGTCGTGACGCCGGTGATGCGGTCGCCGTCGCGCAGGAAGCCGGTGACCTCGCAGTTTTCGATGATGTCGACGCCGCGGCGATCTGCGCCGCGCGCATAGCCCCAGGCGACGGCGTCGTGGCGGGCGGTGCCGGCGCGCCGCTGCATCAGGCCACCGACGATCGGGAAACGCGCGGTGGCTGAGACGTCGAGCGCCGGCACCAGGCGCGCGATCTCGGCCGTGGTCATCAGTTCGGCGTCGACTCCGAGATGGCGCATGGCGTTTCCGCGCCGGGCATAGTCGTCGAGCTGGGCAGGTGTGTGGGCGAGGTTCAGGCAGCCGCGCTGCGAGAACATGACGTTGTAGTTGAGGTCATGGGCCAGGTTCTCCCACAGCTTCATCGAATGCTCGTAAAAGCGCGTGTTGGCCGGCAGGAGATAGTTGGAACGGACCGCCGTGGTGTTGCGGCCGACATTGCCGGAGCCGAGCCAGCCCTTCTCCAGCACCGCGACATTGGTGATGCCGTGCTCCTTGGCTAGATAGTAAGCGGTCGACAGGCCATGGCCGCCGCCGCCGATGACGATCACGTCGTAGGACGCTTTCGGGTCGGGCTTGCGCCAGGCCGGCTTCCAGTCCTTGTTTCCGGTCAGCGCGTTCTTGAGAAGCGAAAAGGCCGAATATTCCGCCATTCTTATTGTCATCCATTTCAGGCTTTGCGGCAGACTATAGAGCAGGCCGCCAATGCAAAGCCAAGATTGCGCCATCGCTTTTCGACTCCCCGACTTCGATTGGCCGACTTCGAAAGCGGGCCGTCAGGGACGGCTTGCCCCCAGATATGTCGGTCTTTATCAAGAGCGGGCCTTTAGAACGCCTTATCGCCCGTGAGTCGCCAGACAATCATGCTTTTCCGACTGCTCCGTTTCGTTCTGGTCCTGGCGGTTGTCGCCACGGCGCCGCTTTCGTTGCGAGCGGTGGCGCAAGGGCTTAGCCAGGCGCCTGCGGGACTGGCCAGCGATCAGCAGAAAATCCTCCAGGACCTGACGACGAAGACCGACAACCTCGAAAAGAAGATCCAGCAGGACGGCGACGACGACGCCAGCCTTGTCGATATTCGGCTGCAACTGGAAGAAATGTCGCGTGCGTCGCTGAACAGCGCGCTCGCTTTCCGACCGCGGCTGAGCGAGATCAACAGCCGGCTCGAGCAGCTGGGCCCGCCGCCGGCCGCGGGCCAGCCGGCCGAGCCCGATATCGTGACCGGCGAACGCCAGGCGCTGGCCTCCGAAAAAGCCGAAATCAATGCCGTCATCGCCACGGCGCAAACCCTGTCGATCCGCATCAGCGGGCTGATCGAGCAGATCGGCAACATGCGCAGCCAGCTGTTCCGCAATCAGCTCACCAAGCGCTACGTGCTGTCGGATGCATTGAGCCCCGAGGTCATTTCCGACGCCAACGACGAATTTACCAGTTTCTATAAGGCGGTGTCGTCCTGGCTGAGCTTCGCCTTCAAGTTCAAGTTCCAGGCCATTCTTGCCGCGGCCCTGATGGCGCTCGCGCTGGCTGCTGTGCTTTTCGTCGGCGGGCGGCGCCTGTTCGGCCGCGTCTTCGAAGCCGATCCTTCCGTCGAGGATCCCTCCTACCTCAGCCGCTTGTCGGTGGCGTTCTGGTCGACATTGCTGCCGACGCTGGCGGTTGGCGTCTTCCTTGTCTCGACCATTTTCTTCTTCAATTACTATAACGTGTTGCGCGGCGACATCGGCATCTTCCTGAATGCGCTGGTTGCCGTTATCGCGGTGGTGTTCTGCGTCAACCGGCTGACCAATGCGGCGCTGGAACCGCGGCTGCCGAACTGGCGTCTGATCCCTGTCGAAACCGGCCCGGCGCGCTGGCTGGTGCGGCTGACCACTGCCATGGCCGTCGCCATCGGCATCAATTATTTCCTGTCGGTCGTCAACGACAAGATGGGCTCGCCGCTGTCGCTGACCATCGCCAGAAGCTTTGTCGCCACCATCAGCGTCGGCGTCATCCTGATCCTGATGGGCCTGCTGAAGCCGTTCAAGGCTGCCGACGGGAGCTGGCGCCCGTGGCCGGCATGGCTGCGCTACACCGCCGTCGCGCTGGGGCTATTCACCGTCGCCTCGGCGCTGCTCGGCTTTATCGGCCTTGCCATTTTCGTCTCGGTGCAGGTCGTGGTCACCGGCACGATCCTGGTCACTGCCTATATCGGCTTCCTGTCGGCGCGGGCGATCGGCGAGGAAGGCGGTTTCGCCAACACTTCGATCGGGCGCTGGCTATCGGCCAATTCAAGCTATGAAGCGACCGCGCTCGACCAGCTCGGGCTTGTCGTCAGCGCGGCCATCAACATCATGATCGTGCTGGTGTTCCTGCCGCTGATCCTGTTGATGTGGGGCTTCCAGCCCGGCGACATCCAGGCGTGGGCCTACAAGCTGGCGACCGGCCTCACCATCGGCTCGGTGACGATCTCGGTCACCGGCATCCTCACCGGCGTCGTCGTCTTCATCATCGGCTATTTCCTGACGCGCTGGTTCCAGGGCTGGCTCGACGGCTCGGTGATGGCGCGCGGCCGGGTCGACACCGGCGTGCGCAATTCGATCCGGCTGGCGGTCGGTTATGCGGGCGTCGCGGTCGCGGCACTGGTCGGCATCTCGGCGGCCGGTATCGACCTCTCCAATCTCGCGCTGGTCGCCGGCGCCCTGTCCCTCGGCATCGGTTTCGGCCTGCAGAATGTCGTCTCGAATTTCGTGTCGGGTCTGATCCTGTTGGCCGAGCGGCCGTTCAAGGTCGGCGACTGGATCGTCGCCGGCGACATCAGCGGCACGGTCAAGAAGATCAGCGTACGCGCCACCGAGATCGAGACGTTCCAGCGGCAATCGGTGATCCTGCCCAATTCAAACCTGATCAACAATGCGGTCGGCAACTGGACGCACCGCAACAAGCTCGGCCGCGTCGACATCAAGGTCGGCGTCGCCTATGGCAGCGACGTTAAGCACGTGCATGGCGTCCTGTTGGAGATTGCGCGCAGTCATCCGTTGGTGCTGAAAAACCCGGAACCCTTCGTGCTGTTTTCCAATTTCGGCCCGGCCGCGCTCGAATTCGAGATTCGCGTGTTCCTGGCAGACGTTCTTAGTGGCAATATCGTCCAGAACGACATCCGCTTTGCCATCTTCGATGTATTCGCCGACCAGCATATCGAAATTCCGTCTACGCCGCGCGCCGTCGTCGAGACCAAAAAGCACGAGGCGTGGCCGATCGACGACGACAAGATCGAAGTCGAATTCGCCGAGCGGGAACAAGCAAAAGCACTTGCGGCGGTCGAGGCGAAACGTCTCGCCAAGTCGGGACGCAAGGTGCGGAAGCCCGATCCTGACTAGCTGTTTGGAGCTTGCCTTCAAGCCTTCGGAAACCAATTGCGGCATGAATGCGGCATTCAGTTGCCGTTCAGCTTGCATTGCATATAAGCTCACCTGCAAACGGCGAGAATGCCTTGCGAAATGCAACAGGGGCGGTGGCAACACCGATATTGCAAAATGTGGAAGTCTCTCGTCGCCGCCATCGCTTTTCTGGCCGTGGGCGGTTCGGCCCATGCCGCCAGCGCGGTCAACAAGGACGCCGAGACCCGCACGTTGATCGTGACGGAAGGCGGCGGCAAGACCGAGCTGGCGCTGGCCGCCGGCGAAACCGTGGAATTTTGCCCGAGCGGCTGTTTTGTTACCTTGCCGAATGGCGACCTCGAGGCGCTGACCGGTTCGGAAACCATTGAGATCTCGGGCGGCGTCGCGCGCATCAAGTAAAGTCGACGCCAGGATTTTTGAAGGCCGGGCAAACGCCCGGCCTTTTATTTGCTATCGGTAATCGGCGATGAAGGCATGCACTTTTCTTCGAAGCTGCGCAGAACGGCCTCTGGCAGCGCCTTCGTACTGAGCAGGGCGAAGGCGTAGGCGTAGGTCTAACTGCATTCGACGGGCTGGTGGCGCGGGCTTTTTTTGCGATGTCGCAAACAGGCTGCAAGCGCGCCGCCGCGCCGCCCTATAGTCGGCCGCAATAGCATCTTGGAGTCGCGGGCAATGGCAGGGTTTCCGGAAAAGGCGAAGGTCGTCATCGTCGGGCTGGGCGGAATCGTCGGCGCATCGGTCGCCCATCACCTGATCGAGCGAGGATGGGACGATATTGTCGGCATCGACAAATCAGGCATTCCGACCGATATCGGCTCGACGGCGCACGCTTCCGACTTCTGCTACACGACCAGCCATGACTTCCTGTCGTGCTGGACGACGCTCTATTCCATCGATTTCTACGAAAAGATGGGTCACTACGCGCGCATCGGCGGCCTTGAGGTCGCCCGCGTCGGCGACGACGCCCGCATGGCGGAGATCAAGCGCAAGATCGCCTCGGCGAAGGCCTTCGGCACACGCGCCCGCCTGATCGATCCCGCCGAGATCAAGGAAAAATTCCCGCTGATCGAAGAACAGATCGTACAGGGCGGCCTGTGGGATCCCGACGCCGGCCTCGTCATCCCGCGCTCGCAGACCGTCGCCGGCAAGCTTGTCGACCAGGCGGAAGCCTCCGGCAAACTCAAGGCGTTTGCCAACACCTCGGCCAGGTCGCTCGTCATCGAGAACGGCCGCATCAAGGGCATGGTGACCGACCGCGGCACCATCGAGGCCGACTATGTCGTGGTCTGCACGGGCATCTGGGGACGGCTGATTGCGGAAATGGCCGGCGAGGACCTGCCGGTCATGCCGATCGACCATCCGCTTACCTTCTTCGGGCCGTACACTGAGTTCGCCGGCACCGGCAAGGAGATCGGCTGGCCGCTGCTGCGCGACCAGGGCAACTCGGCTTACATGCGCGATACCGGCGACCCCAAGACCGCCGAAGGCGGGCAGATCGAATGGGGTTATTACGAAGAGACCAATCCGCGCCTTTGCCATCCGCGCGATATTCTCGAGAAAAACGAGGCGCGGCTTTCGCCGTCGCAACGCGATCTCGACATGGAGCAGATCCTGGCGCCGCTCGAGCGCGCCATGGAACTGACGCCGATCCTGGGCGAGCTGGGCTACAATGAGAGCCATTCCTTCAACGGCCTGCTGCAGGTGACGGCGGACGGCGGCCCATCGATGGGCGAAAGCCAGAAGGTGAGGGGCCTCTGGTATGCCGTTGCCATCTGGGTCAAGGACGGCCCCGGCATGGGCAAGCTCATCGCAGACTGGATGACGGACGGCCGCACGGCGATCGACCACCACGCCATCGACTATTCGCGTTTCTATCCGCACCAGACCAAAGAGCAGTTCATCTGGGACCGCTGCACCGAAACCGCGATGAAGGTCTACAACCCGGCGGTGCATCCGCGTGAGCCCTTCTCCAAGGCCCGCAATGTCCGCCGCTCGCCCTTCTGGGAGCGCGAGAAGGAACTCGGCGGCTATTTCATGGAGCTCGGCGGCTGGGAGCGCGCCCACGGCTACGCCGCCAACGAGCATTTGCTCGAGAAATACGGCAACCGGGTGCCGGTGCGCCAAAACGAATGGGACAACCGCCATTTCTGGCGCGTCTCGAATGCCGAGCATCTCGCCATGAGCGAGGATTGCGGCATCGTCAACCTCTCGCATTTCGCCATGTACGACGTGGAAGGTCCCGATCATGTCGCGCTGATGGAATGGCTGTGCGCGGCAAAGATCGGCGGCGACGGCAATATCGGCAAGGGCATCTATACGCATTTCCTCGACGAGGAAGGCATGGTCCGCGCCGACCTGACCGTCATCCGCATGGCCGACCGCTGCCGCGTCATCGACGGCGCTGATGCCGGGCCGCGCGACTTCCAGTACATGCGCCGGACGGCAGAGGACAAAGGCTTCGACGTTACCGTCACCGATGTGACCGAGAGATATGTGACCGTCGGCATCTGGGGTCCGAACGCGCGGGCAACATTGGGTAAGGTCGTGGAAAACCCCGACGGACTGACGCCTGAGAATTTTCCCTTTGCCGCGATCAAGCCCGTCAGGATCGCCGGCAAGGACGTGACCGCCTTCCGCATCTCCTATGTCGGCGAGCAAGGCTGGGAACTGCATATGCGCTACGAGGACGGCCTGGCCGTCTGGGACGCGCTGCGGTCGACCGGCGTGATGGCCTTTGGCGTCGAGACCTATGCCAACAGCCGCCGCATGGAGAAGAGCCTGCGCCTGCAGAACGCGGATCTGTTGACCGAATACAATCTGCTGGAAGCCGACCTTGCCCGCCCGAAGGTCAAGGAGGCCGATTTCTGCGGCAAGGCAAAGCATCTGGAATATCGCGCCCGGGCGCATCAGCCGGCCATGCTTTGCACGCTTATCATGACGGACAATACCGATTCCAACGGCGTTCCCCGCTATCCGGTCGGCATGATGCCGGTGATGGATCCGCAAACCGGTGAGACGCTGGTCGACGAGCTCGGCCGTCGGTCGTTCACGACCTCGGTGGCCTATGGTCCGACCCTCGGCAAGAACATCGCGCTCGCCTACCTGCCCTGGGCTTATTGCCAGGAGGGCCGCAAGCTGAGCGTCGAATATTTCGGCGAGAAATACCCGGTCGAAGTGGCCGCCGTCGGCTACAGGCCGCTCTACGACCCGGAGAACCTCAATCCGCGCAGCTGAACGTTGCTTGCTTGCCGATTCTCCACACAGGCAGCCCGAGTAGTGCCAGCAGGACCTGAATGCAGAAGCCCGATTCATCGTCGGGCTTTTCGCTTTGTGGAGCGATGATTCTCGCTTACCGTCGCGCTGCGATTGGGGGGTGCCTTTGCGGCGGATCGGCTGGGACAGAAAAAACGATGCGCTTGTGTTTCAGCTGAACCGGAATATCCCGGTTCGCGTCAGCTGGACCTTGGCAATTCCCATCGTGCTGCCCTTCCTGAACGAGTGGGCGAGCCGACCCAAGGATGCACTGATCCATACCTCTATCTTCGCAGCGCTTCTATTTGCGTCGATATTTTTGCACGAACTGGCACACGCCTGGATCGGACGCCGACAAGGCGTCGCCACCGACAGGATAGAATTATATCTCTTCGGCGGGCTCACGCGTTTCAAACGCGCCGCAGCGCCATCGCCTGCCTGGGCGCGGATTGCGATAGCGGGTCCCCTGGCGAACGTCGCGCTCGCCGCGTTTTTCGCTGCGGCCTATTATCTGGTTTTTGGAGAACTCATCCCAGTTGCGCCCGAAAGGCCATTCGGGTGGCTGCCGTCAAGGTCGGCCGGTCCTCTGGAATGGACGCTTTGGATTGGCGCATTGTTGAACGTGTCGCTTATCGTTCTCAACATCCTGCCCGCCTACGATCTGGATGGCGGCGTGATTGCAAGACATTTGTTCCTGAGACGCTTCGGCGTCCGCCGGGCCGCGCAGATCGTCGGCATCTGCGGCATCGTACTTTCAATTCTGCGTTTTGCGATCATCTTGCCTGCCGCGGGTGCAGGTATTCTGTTGTGGCTTCCGCCGTCATTCAAGCCGAACTGGAGGGCAGCGCGCGGGGTCGGTACTAGAAAACCGAAGCCGGACCCATTCCCTGAGACGGATGTCGAGAAGGCCGTGGAGTGGCGGGGACGGGGCGGGCACCGCATCCACAAATGAAATTCATTTTCCGGCGGTTCGCAAAAATGTGACCGGATGAGCCCGGCTCTCCACCGGGCTTTTCTCTTTGTCGATCGGCGATTTTCGCTTACCGTGCGGCATGTCTGCTTTTGCCCGTGCAAGACATCTCGTCTCGGGCGCCGCCGCGCTGGCGTCGGCGCTGTGGCTGACTGCAAACTCCCGCGCCGCCGAGCCGGTTGATGTCCAACTGGTGCTGGCAGTCGACGTATCCTTGTCCATGTCGCCCGACGAGCTCGAAATCCAGCGTCATGGCTATGCGGCGGCGCTGACGCACGACGATGTCCTGCAGGCAATCGGCGAAGGCGCTCATGGCAAGATTGCCGTCACCTACGTCGAATGGGCTGGCGCGACCTGGCAGCAAGTCGTGGTGCCATGGACGGTGATCGCCAATCGTGCCGACGCTGAGCGGCTGGCAGCGCAGCTTTCCGCTCATCCGCCGGCCAGTGCCAGGCGCACCTCGATCTCCGGCGCCTTAGAATTCGCCAGCGATCTCTTTGCCGAAAGCGGCTTCCAGGGCGTCAAGCGGGTGATCGACATTTCGGGTGACGGCCCCAACAACCAGGGCGCACCTGTCGATATCACCCGCGACGCCGTGATCAAGCAGGGCATCACCGTCAACGGCCTGCCGCTGATGACCAGGGGCGGGTTCAGCAGCGCTTATGATGTCAACAATCTCGACCGTTACTACAGCGACTGCGTCATCGGCGGGCCGGGCTCCTTCATGATCCCGGTCAATGACTGGACGCAGTTTCCGGAGGCAATCCGCCGCAAGCTGGTGCTGGAGCTTGCTGGTCCGGCCTCGCCGCAGCGAGCGGCCGAAGAGGCGGCGCATCCGCCATTGGTGCTGGCACAGGACATCCCCGACACCGACTGCCTGGTCGGCGAAAAAATGTGGCGCGATCGCAGCTGGATGTACAACACCCGCTAATGGCGAAGTTTACTGCCGGTAGTGAGATACCGCAGTGCAGCATCTGCTTCATTGACAAGCCTGTGGGCGTCTGTGACACAATTCCCCATCCGAACACATAAAAAGGGGAACCGAGATGAACAGGATCGGAATTCTTGCCGCAGGCTTGACGCTTGCCGTCGGATTGTCCGCGCCGGCGATGGCCGCCACATCGGTTAGCATCGGCATCAGTGGATGGACCGGCTTTGCGCCGCTGACCCTCGCCAAGCAGGCCGGCATCTTCGAAAAGCACGGCCTCGACGTCACCTTGAAGAAGGTGCCGCAAGCCAGCCGGCCGCTCGCCATCGCCAGCGGCGACCTGCAATGCGCCGCCACCACGGTCGAGACCTGGCTGGTCTGGAACGCCAATGGTGTGACGACCAAGCAGATATTCCAGCTCGACAAGTCCTACGGCGCCGACGGCATTGTCGCCCGCAACGACATCAAGACCGTCGCCGATCTCAAGGGTAAGTCGGTCGCGTCCTCGGCGCCGGGCACGTCGCCCTATTTCATGCTGGCCTGGGTGCTCAACAAGAACGGCATGTCGACCAAGGACGTGACGGTCGTCAACCTGGAGCCGGACGCGGCGGCGCAGGCGTTTCTCGCCGGACAGAACGATGCGGCGGTGACCTATGAGCCGTTCATCTCGGCGGTGCGCGACAAGTCCGACCAGGGCCATATCCTTGTGACCACTCTCGACTATCCGATGGTCCTCGATACAGTCGGCTGCACGCCGGAGTTCCTTAAGGCCAATCCGGATGCGGCCAAGGCGCTTGCCGACAGCTATTTCGAGGCACTCGACCTGATCAAGAGCGATCCCGCGAAATCCTATGAAACGATGGGCGCCGACGTGAAGCAGTCGGCCAAGGAGTTCGAAGAGTCGGCCAAATACCTGAAATGGGCCGACAAGGCCGAAAACAAGCAGTTCTTCACCAAGGAATTCCAGGACTTTTCCAAGACCGCCGGCGAGCTTCTGCTGCAGATGGGCTTGATCAAGGAAGCGCCCGACGTCTCGACATTGGCCGACACCAGCGCCGTCGCCGACTAACCGGCAGGATTGTCGCCCGGCGGCGGCGCGTGCGCCGCCGCTTTTTCATTCAGATCAGAGGACGGTCGAAGATGCCGCGCCCCTTGCATCCGGTCTCGCCGGGCACTCGAACCGTGCTCGGCATCTCGTTCTTCGTGTTGTTCGTGGCGTTCTGGGCGTGGATCACGCTTGGCGGCCACGTCAATCGCATTTTCCTTGCCGATCCGCTGTCGATGGTGAGAGACGGCTGGCGGCTGCTGGTCGAGGACCGCTTCTGGCTCGACATCCTCATCACCATCTGGCGCGTCTTCGGCGGGTTTCTGATGGCGGCCATCGTTGCCGTCCCGCTCGGCATCGTGATGGGCGCCTGGAAGCCGGTGGAGGCGTTCCTGGAGCCGTTCGTCTCCTTTGCCCGCTATCTGCCGGCATCGGCCTTCATCCCGCTGCTCATCCTGTGGGCGGGCGTCGGCGAGCTCGAAAAACTGCTGGTGATCTTCGTCGGCTCGGTGTTCCAGATCATCCTGATCATCGCGGTCAAGGTCGGCGGCACACGGCGCGACCTGGTCGAGGCCGCCTATACGCTTGGGTCGTCCGACAACGGCATCGTGCGGCGCGTGATCATGCCGGCCAATGCGCCCGAGATCGCCGAAACCCTGCGCCTGGTGCTCGGCTGGGCCTGGACCTATGTCATCGTCGCCGAGCTGATCGGCTCGTCGTCGGGCATCGGCTACATGATCATCAACAGCCAGTCGCGGTTGGCAACGGGGCAGATCATCTTCGGCATCATCGTCATCGGCCTGATCGGGCTGCTGTCTGATTTCGCCTTCAAGGCGCTCAACCGCTGGCTGTTTCCGTGGAGCCTGGCGTGAGCAAGCTGCTCATTGAAGGCGTCTCGCGCACCTTCGCCGGTGTCGGCGGCGGGCAGCCGGTCCAGGCACTGATGCCGGTCGATCTGGCGGTTGCTGCCAACGACTTCATCACCATCCTGGGGCCATCCGGCTGTGGAAAGTCGACGCTGCTCAGGATCGTCGCCGGCCTCGAAGCGCCGAGTGAGGGACGTGTTCTGCTCGACGGCAGGGTGGTGGACCGGCCGGGTCCAGACCGTGGCATGGTTTTCCAGTCCTATACGCTGTTCCCGTGGCTGACGGTCGCCGACAACATCGCCTTCGGCCTGCGCGAGCGCGGAATGGCCGAACGAGAGCGGCACGATATCGTCGCGTCCTATGTCGATCTCGTCGGGCTTAAAGGCTTCGAGAACCATTGGCCGAAGCAACTTTCAGGCGGCATGCAGCAGCGCACCGCGATCGCCAGGGCACTGGCCAACGATCCGGAGATCCTGCTGCTCGACGAGCCGTTCGGCGCACTCGACAACCAGACCCGCGGGCTGATGCAGGAACTGCTTCTCGGCATCTGGGAGCGCCGGCAAAAGACGGTGCTGTTCGTCACCCACGACATAGAGGAGGCGATCTTCATGGCATCGCGCGTCGTGGTGATGACGGCGCGGCCTGGCCGCATCAAGTCGGATGTCGCTGTCGACCTGCCGCATCCGCGCCACTATACGCTGAAGACCAGCCCGGAGTTTTCGGCACTGAAGGCGCGGCTGACGGAAGACATCCGCGTCGAGGTGATGCGCACGGCCGAAGTGCATTGACTAGGCAGGCTTCGTTCAGCCGATGGTCCGATCAAGCCGCCAGAAGCTGCTTGCGGTCGACGCGTTCTTGTTGCGGCGAGCGGGCGTACAACTCGCGATAACATTTGGAGAAATGCGATGCGGAAACAAAGCCGCAGGCGACCGCCACTTCGACCACCGGCAACGACGACTGGATCAGCAGGTGCCGGGCGCGGTCGAGGCGGATCTCCAGATAGTAACGGGCAGGGGAGCGCCCCATCTCTGTGCGGAACAGGCGCTCAATCTGCCGGCGCGACAGGTCGACATGGTCAGCGATCTCGATCAGCGAGAGCGGCTCGGAGAGATTGGCCTCCATCAGCTCGATAATGGTCAGAACCTTGGAATTCTGCACGCCAAGGCGGGCGCGCAGCGGCAGGCGCTGGCGGTCGGTCGGGCTGCGCACGCGATCGGTCAGCACCTGCTCGCAGACGCGGTTGACGAGGCTCTCGTCGAAATCGTCGCCTATCAGCTTCAGCATCATGTCTAGCGCGGCGGTGCCGCCGGCGCAGGTGTAGATGTTCTGGTCGATCTCGAAGAGGTCGGCGAAGACATTGGCCTTGGGGAACGCCTCGGAAAAGCCCGGCAGGTTCTCCCAATGGATGGCGCAGCGCTTGTTGGACAGCAGGCCCGCGGCGGCCAGGATATGCGCGCCGGTGCACAGGCCGCCGACGGCAACGCCGCGATTGTACTCCTCGCGCAGCCAGGCAAAGGCCGATTTGTTCTGATAGCGCTCGACATTGATGCCGCTGCAGACGATGGCCATGTTCGGCCGGTCCGGTCCGGACATTTTCTTGCGCTCTTCCTCCAGCGAGGTGTTGACGGCGCATTCGACGCCGTTCGAGGCGCGCACCGGCTTGCCGTCGATGCTGGCGAGCCGCCAGCGATAGGCTTCATAGCCGAGCATGCGGTTGGCCGAACGCAACGGATCGAGCGCCGTCGCGAAGGCGATCATGGTGAAATCGGGGACCAGGAAGAATACAAACGATCGCCGGATCGGGTGCTTTACGACGTTCACGGGTAGATCCTCACGCTGCAATGGCGCGAACAGGATGTCGCGATCAGCATAGCGACATCAGGAAAAACGTTTCCTGTCAATTGGCTAGATGGCAACGGAAAGACTTTATTTGCGACATGGGTCGCAAATGGGCAATCGCTATGCGGCGAAGGGCACAATGTGCCGCCGGATCGACCAAACGAGCCGACGCAGTCTGCGCACACGAAAACGCCGCCTCGGCAAAGCCGAAGCGGCGCTGGATCGACGTCGAAGCAGCGCTAGGCTGCTTCCGCCAAGATTTGCTGTCTCAGGCGACAAAGCCGAGGCGCGCGGCAGCCATGGCGCCGGTCTGGCCAGGCATGGTGTTGGCCAGGCGCTGGCGCTCGAGCGCGGTCGTCAGGTTCATTTCGCGGCGGGCAAAGAGGCGGGCAAAAAGCTTCATGATCATCTCCATTCGGTTGCTCAGACGGGTCGCCTTCGCTTGATGGAGTGGGGCAGCTCGTTTGTTGATGATGATATAGGCTTACGTGAGGGGAAACTAAATCGCAAAAGCGAAGCACTTGATATGAAAAGCGACACGGAATGCGACAAATTTGGGCATTCTGCCCAGGATTTTCGATTATTTACAATGTGTTGATTGCCGGCGCGGGCTGCTATGCGACTTGCTCATATGCGTCATGCGGCGGCGACATGGCTCGGGGAAATCATTTGAATACAAACAAAAAGGCCTGCCGGGCTGATCTGCGCGGCAGGCCTTCAGCTGTTGATACACACGGTTTACTTTGCTCCAGCCCAAGATCCCACACCATGGCGAGTGCCGGCCTTGGCGTCGGCAGCTTCGGGCCAGCCGATATCCTTCTGCAGTTCAATCGGCAGTGCGCGGATGGCGCGTTCCGTCTGGTAGCGGGCGCGGGCCTCACTGAATTCGGTCGCGATCCGACCGATGGATGACAGGATAGACATCTCATTCTCCTTCGCGTTGGGCCGGGATTTTCCCGGCGCTTGCAGCGTCAGGCGGTACACCGGGTTTGTTTCAGCTTCATTTCGTGTCGATTGCAGGTCCGTGTCATGGTTGTTTCCCGGACCACTTCGATGCAGCCTGCCTTCGATGGAGTTGACTATCCTCCCAAACTGATGTTCAATCAAACGAAATGGAATGATGGTTTGCATCAGAAAAATTGAAGGTCGATTCCCATGAACGCCCCACTCAATCATCCGCTGCCGCTGCTCGATCTCGATGTTCTGCGCACTTTCGTCGCAATCGCCGAGACTGGCAGCTTCACCACTGCGGCCAATGCGGTCTTCCGCACGCCGTCGGCCGTCTCCATGCAGATCAAGAAGCTGGAGGACATACTCGGCCGCTCGGTGTTCGCGCGCGACGCCCGTTCGGTGACGCTGACCACCGATGGCGAGATGCTGCTCGGCTATGCGCGCCGGCTGCTGTCGATAAATCGCGAGGTGGTGTCGAAGTTCATCATTCCAGACATCGTCGGGGTGGTGCGGCTCGGCTCGCCGGACGATTACGGCGAACGTGTGCTGCCGCATGTGCTGAAGCGGTTCGCACAATCGCATCCATCAATCGCGGTCGACGTCACCATCGACCAGAGCGTCAATTTGCGCCGGCGCATGGACGACCGGGCGCTCGACATCACGCTGCTAACCAACTCCTACAAGACCAGCGCGATCGGCGCCGAAGTGCTGCTCACAGAGCCGATCGTCTGGGCCGGTGCCAAGGGCGGTTGCGCGCATCTGCGCGAGCCGCTGCCGGTCTCATTGTGGGAAGAGGGCTGTGCCTGGCGGGCAGGGGCATTGGAGGCGCTTGGCCGCGAGGGCCGCAACTACCGCATCGCCTATATGAGCGCACACACGGCCGGCCAGCGCGCCGCGATCATGGCGGATCTTGCAGTCGCGCCGCTGCCGAAATCGTTCCTCGGCAGTGACATGGTCGAGCTGTGCCCGAAGGACGGCATGCCTGACATCGGCACCTACAATCTCGCCATGGTGGTGACGCCAGACGCCAGCGCGCCGGTGAAGGCAGTCGCCGACCATATCCGCGCGACGTTTGAGGTGTTCAGGGAAACTGGGAAGTTCTGACCCAAACTACGACCTGAGCGGCGCAACCAGATCGCGAGGGGTTCCGTCGCGGTCTGTCCTTTGCAGCGACAACTCGCCTGCCGTGGCATGGTAACTGTCAGTTTCGTTGGTCAAGAAGGCCACTATACTGTCCCGCGCGCGTCGCGCCTCCGGCATGTCGATCAACGGCCAGACATGGAACATGCCTTGCTCGTGGACGACCTCAATTTCGACGCCGGCCGCGCGTGCCTTTTCCGCGAAGATCAGATTGTCGGGGGTGAGCAGATCGCGTGAACCGGTCAGCAGCAGCGTTTTGGGCAGCACCGACAGGTCGCCGTAAACCGGGCTGATGCGCCAGTCGGTGGGATCTATGCCGGCGCTGTAAAGCCGGATCGCCTCGCGGCCGCCAGCAATGCCTAGCCACGGATCGTTGCGTTCAGCCTCATACATTTCTGGGTTGGCGAGCGACACGTCGAGGCCGGGCGAAATCAGCACGTGGCGTGATGGCAAGGGCAGGCCGTCTTGCGCAGCCATCATGGTCAGCACGACGGCCATGTTTCCGCCGGCGGAATCGCCCATGAAGATGATGTCATTCGCCCTGGTTTCGCCGAACATCTGGCGGTAGACGGCGCCGACCATGCCGAACATGGCGTGGAAATCGTGTTCGGGAGCAATGGGATAGATCGGCACGGTGATGCCGAACCCGAGACGGTCGGCCATGTCGGCGATCAGCCGCCAATGATAGGGTGTGATTTCAAAGACGTAAGCGCCGCCGTGCAGGTAGAGAATCCGCCTCCGCTCGCCAGCCTGGGGAGCGATCTCGTAGACGGGGAAGCCGCTGATCGTGCGGGTTGTGATCTCCAGGCGCGACTGCAGCGACGCAGGCGGCTGATGGTTTTCAGTCTTGCGCGCATAGGCGATCCAGCGCTGCAGGTTCTCCGGGCTGGAAAACGCCTTCTTGCGACTGTACCTGAGGACGAACGACACGACGTGGCTTTTGAGGCTGGGCATGCAGATACACGGACTTCGGCTGAGCCGACTAAGAGAACCCCCGACTATTTCGAAGATTGTGTCGCCACCAAAAAAGTCAAGATTTATGCGATCTCAACACGGTGGTTTGATCCCGGCTGGCGACAAAGCGTCCGGCCATGAAGTCGCTGGCCCAGCGGCGCAGCTCAACGCCGGGGCAGTAATGCGGCGCGCAGCCAATTGCTGGGTGCAGCCGGAGCCGCATTGCGGCCCCGGCGAATACCGAGCAGCTTGCATTTGTCGATGAATTTCATCCGCGCTGCATGCCCCAGCCGACCGAAAGCTGCTTTTCGCTCGAACGCGGCGACACCGGCCAGCCAATGTCCTTTTGGATCTCAGGCGGCAAGCTGTTCAGGATGCGCAGCGACTTGCGCGCTTCGCGTGTTTTCTTGATGGCCGCACCATAGCGGCCGAGGCTTTCGAACATCGACATCGTGCTCTCCTTTGAGTGTTGCGGCGGGACAAGAGATGTTCTCTACCGGCCATCGATGCCGGTTAAATGCACCGCATATGTATCTGGCGGATTTCACGAAAACGGCAGTTTGTTTCAGGCTGGGCTGATCCGGAAACATTTGCATGCAAATGAAATTGGGGCGAAGTGCCGTTGTCGCCTTCTGGATAACCGTCTCGGTGGGCCGGAACTTGTGACCGCTGGTTCACAGCGCCCGGCGCTGTTAGTGTCTTCATGCCGACAGACGAGAGATTGTGATGGGCAGTGCCGACGCAATCAGCGAAATGCCATATGCGCTCGGCCATTCCGAGCTGGAGTTGCGGCGCCTCAGTACCCAAGCACGCCTGATCGACCCGATCACGCGACGTTTTTTCATGGAGGCTGGAATTGCTCCCGGAATGCGCGTGCTCGACGTCGGTTCGGGAGCTGGCGATGTCGCCATCCTGCTTGCCGATTTGGTCGGCCCGACGGGAAAGGTTGTCGGAATGGATACTTCCGCCACGGCGCTCGACATCGCCCGGCGTCGAGTTGCCGCGCTCGGATTGAACAATGTGACGTTCGATATGGGGGATCCCACGGAGATATGCCTGGCGCAGGCCGTCGACGCGATTGCTGGCCGCTACGTCCTGCAGTTTATGCCTGATCCTGCGGCCGCCCTGGCCAAACTGAAGACCCATTTGCTTCCTGGCGGCATCATCGTCTTCCACGAGTTGGATTGGGCTGGCGCGCGCTTGGTGCCGCCTGCGCCGCTCTACGACCGCTGCTGTGCGCTGTGCGCCGAAACCATTCGCCGTCTCGGCGCCGAAACCGGCATGGGTCCGAAATTGCATATCGCATTTGTGAACGCCGGCATTCGTCCGCCATCGATGCGGCTGGAATCCGTTGTCGGTTCGGGCCCGGCGGATGCCGACAAGCTCGATCTTGTCGCTGATCTTGTGCGGACGCTGCTACCAGACATGGAGCGTCTCGGAATCGTCGTCAAAGACGAGATCGATACCAAAACCCTGTCGCCAAGAATGCTCGACGAGGTCGTTTCGCTCGGAAGTGTGGTCATCGGGCGGGCGGAAATCGGTGCGTGGTCGCGCATCTGATTGGTCGTTCAAACCGTCCGACGTTTCTTCACTCCCGGCTACGCCGGGCCGCGTGGCCTTCGCGGGAGCGCCGGCGCGGGGCGGCGTCACCGGCGACACCGTCCTCGCTGACGGTCTTGCGGGGTGGCAGTTTCACCGCCGCCGACAATTTTGGGAACGGGTCGATCTTGTTCGGGAGCGCCATGGCATAAACGAAATGTTCCTGGAATTTCGGCTCCAGCGCCGTCTCGATCTTCTCGATCTTGCTAACGGTTTCCTCGATCTCGCGGCGATAGCCACGGTTCAACAGCGCCATGCGGGCGCCGGCGCCGGCCGCATTGCCAACGGCCGAGACCTTGTCGAGGTCGCAATCCGGGATCAGGCCCAGCACCATTGCGTATTTCGGGTCGATGAACGAGCCGAAGGCGCCGGCGAAGTGGATGCGGTCGACATGATCGGTGTGCTGCTTTTCCATCAAAAGCTTGGTGCCGGCATAAAGGGCGGCCTTGGCAAGCTGGATAGCGCGCACATCAGTCTGGGTGATGGTGATCTTGGGCTCGCCTTCCTTCAGCACATAGGAGAAGGTGCGGCCGTTGGCGACGACGCGAGACGAGTTGGCGCTCAGCGATCCATCGACGACGCCGTCCTCGGAGATGATGCCGGCGAGATACATCTCGGCGACCACCTCGATGATGCCAGAGCCGCAAATGCCGGTGACGCCAGTCGCCTGCACGCTGTCGAGGAAGCCCGGCTCGTCGGACCAGAGTTCCGAGCCGATGACGCGGTATTTAGGCTCCAGCGTTTCGGGATCGATACGGACGCGCTCGATGGCACCCGGTGCGGCACGCTGGCCACCGGAGATTTCCGCACCCTCGAAGGCTGGGCCGGTTGGCGAGGAGGCCGCCACGACCCGCTGGCGATTGCCGAGCACGATCTCGGCATTGGTGCCGACATCGACGATCAGCATCATCTCCTCCTGGCGGTGCGGGCCTTCCGACAGCGTCACCGCGGCCGCGTCGGCGCCGACATGGCCGGCAATGCAGGGCAGCATATAGAGGCGAGCGCCCTGATTGAGCTTCAGGCCGATGTCCGATGCCTTTATGTGCACGGCGCCCGAGACGGCAAGTGCGAAGGGTGCGCCGCCGAGTTCGGTGGGATCGATGCCGAGGAACAGGTGATGCATGATCGGATTGCCGACGAAGACGGAATCCAGGATGTCGTTGCGTTGGACGTTGCCCTCCGCGCAGACCTTGTCGACGAGGCCCGAAATGGCCTCGCGCACGGCGACCGTCATGCCTTCGCGGCCGTCCGGGTTCATCATCACGTAAGAGACGCGGCTCATCAGATCCTCGCCGAAGCGGATCTGCGGATTGGACGTACCCGACGAGGCGGCGACGCGGCCCGACAGCAACGACACCAGATGCATGGCGATCGTGGTCGAGCCGATATCGCAGGCAAGCCCGTACGCCTCGTTCTTGAGGCCGGGCCACAAAGCGATGACCCGCGCGGTCTCGCTGTCGGTGTCCTTGTGGATGGCGGCGGTCGCGGTCCAGTTGCCCTTGCGCAAAATGCCTTGCACCTGCGGCAACAGATGGAAATCGAAATCGAGGCTCTTGAGGCCCCAGTCCTTCATCAGCGCGATTTTCAGGCGGTCGAGGTCGCCGAGTGGCTTGTGCATGTCGGGTTCTTCGATCTCGACATAGCACATGCGGATTGATGCATCGCGGGCGATGACCCTGGTGTCGGCATCCTTGCGGATGGTTTGCGCGTTGATGACGGTATCCTGCGGCACGTCGACGACGAGATCGCCGAGGATCTGCGCCGAGCAGGACAGGCGGCGGCGTTCGGGCAGCCCACGCACGCGCTCGTAGCGCTCTTCCTTCGCGCCCTTGGGCGAGATGTGGTCGTTGGAAGAGACAATCTTGTGCTTGGCGAAATTGCCTTCCTGCACCTCGATCTGGCAGCGCCCGCAAGTGGCACGCCCGCCGCACACGCTCTCGACATAGACACCGAGCTGGCGCGCGGCATCCAGCACCGGCGTGCCGACCGGAAACCGCCCGCGCTTGCCGGACGGCATGAACAGCACGAGCGGATCGGTGATGTTGACGGGAGAGTTCATACGTTCCAGACTTTACTTTCTACGCTGCTCGGGTCTTGGCCACGGCAGCGATGCCGCTGTGTTTCGGTTCCTCCCCAGTCCTAGGCCCCATATCGTGTCGGCCAAGCCATGGCTCAACCCCGGGCCATCCGCGCTTCGCGGCCGCCGCGCCTGCGTCCGCCATTGCCATTGCCATCGCCCGGCGCGTTGACCTGTGTCCGGGCGGCAACGGCCTGGCCGCCTTCAGCAGGCTTGTAGTCCTTGTAGGTCCTGATCCAGTTGGTGCAGTTCTCGTCGGTGCCGTTCAGCACGTTGGCGCCGCGCACCGCTTCCATTTCCTGCGGCCGCACCGGGTTCATGATCGCCGAGGTCATGCCGGCGCCGATCACCATCGGGATGAAGGCGGCGTTGATGCCATGACGGTGCGGCAGGCCGAACGAGATGTTGGAGAGGCCGCAGGTGGTGTTTACCTTGAGCTCCTCGCGCAGCCGGCGTAGCAGGGCAAATACCTGGCGGCCGGCATCGCCCAGCGCGCCGATCGGCATGACCAGCGGGTCGACGACCACATCATGCGCCGGAATCCCGAAGTCGGCGCAGCGCTGAACGATCTTCTTGGCGACGGCAAAGCGCACATCGGGGTCCATCGAAATACCGGTCTCGTCGTTGGAAATGGCGACGACCGGAACGTTGTATTTCTTAATCAGCGGCAGGATGGCTTCGAGCTTTTCCTCCTCGCCGGTGACGGAATTGACCAGAGGCCGGCCCTTGGCGACCTTCAGCGCCGCTTCGATTGCCGCAGTCACGGAGGAGTCGATTGACAACGGCAGGTCGACCAGGCCTTGCACGATCTCCAGCGTCTGCACCAGCAGGCCGGGTTCGGTCTCGTTCGGATTGACAGAGGTGACGCCGGCATTGACGTCGAGCATCGTTGCGCCGCAGGCGGCCTGCTCCAGCGCATCCCTGATGACAGTCTCAAAATTGCCCGCGATCATTTCGGCGGCCAGCTTTTTGCGGCCGGTCGGGTTGATGCGCTCGCCGATCACGCAGAAGGGCTGATCGAAGCCGATGATGATTTCTCGTGTCGCCGAGGCGACGATGGTCCGGGTCATGAAATCTCTCCATCGTGATATAAAGAGTTCTTTATATCGTTATCTGTTTCTGATCAAGCGAATGCTGACGATTCGCGCCGTCAATGCGCGGTCTTGACCATGTCGACCTGGGTTTCGGTGATGTCGTCATGCAGTATGTGGTCAAGCCGATCGGCAACGAGCTGGTCGTCGCGGCGGATTTCGCGCTTCCACGGCCGGCGACCCTTCAGCACGCCGGATTCGTCGACGATCTCGGCGACATATTCTTCCTGGCGGTAGGCCATCACATGGACGCCGGACACACCAGGAATTTCCTTCACCTCATTGATGATGTCGATGCAGAGCTGCTTGCCTTCCTTCTTCTGATCCTGGGCGCCTTCCAGGCGCTTGACGATCTGATCGGGAATGTGAATTCCCGGCACATTGGAGCGGATCCATTTGGCCGTCTTGGCCGAGGCGAGCGGCCCGACGCCGCACAGGATGAAGCATTTCTCGGTATAGCCGAGATCGCGGACCTTCTGCATGTAGGCGCGGAACATCGGTACGTCGAAGCAGTACTGGCTCTGCACGAACTGCGCGCCGGCGGCGATCTTCTTGCCCAGCCGATAGGGACGGAAATCGATCGGCGGCGCGAACGGGTTGATGGCCGCGCCAAGGAAAAGCTGCGGCGGCGTCGTGAGTTTGCGGCCGGACAGGAATTTGCCGTTATCGCGCATGATGCGGCAGGTTTCGAGCAGCGACATGCAGTCGAGATCGAACACCGGCTTGGCGCCGGGCTGGTCGCCGGCCTGCACGCCGTCGCCGGTCAGGCAGAGCATGTTGGCAACACCCATCGCAGCACCCCCAAGCACGTCGCCCTGGATGGCGATGCGGTTCCGGTCGCGGCAGGCGATTTGCATGATCGGGGCATAGCCCATGCGGGTCAGCAGCGCGCAAATACCGACCGACGACATGTGGCAGTTGGCCCCGGAAGCGTCGACGGCATTGATCGCGTCGACCCAGCCGTCGAAAATCCTGGCGCGGTTGTAGACGTCTTCCGGATCGGCGCTGTCGGGCGGATTGAGCTCGGTCGTCACTGCGAACTCGCCGCGTCGCAGGACCCGCTCAAGCCGGCCGCGCGAGGTGTGACCGGGCAGGGGATCGAGCGGCAAATGGATGCCGGCGGGATTCTCGTCTGGCTGGCGGCCGATCATGCCGACGCCCCGGTGTTCGTAGTATTCTGGGCCGCATTGCGGGCGGCCGCGGCCTGCGCGGTCACCCGCAGCCAGGCGGAGGTTTCGCGCAAGGACTGATCCACCGGCTTCTGCACTTCCAAAATCTTGTCGCGATGCACCATGTTCTGCGAGCCTTCCCATGCCTTGACCCAGACGCAAGGCATATCAGGCTCGACCTCGCAATTGCCGTTGGCGCGCACACCGCCGCAAGGGCCGTTGCGCAATTGCTTAGGGCAGTTCATCGGGCACGACATGCCGGTCGAGGAAAGAATGCACTGACCGCACATGCGGCAGTCGAACATGAAGCCCTTGACGCGCTTCTCGACGAATTTCACCGGCCCTTCGACACGGCTGTAGCCGATGCCCTTCCATAGCGGGTGGAGAGTCAGGAACATGTCGGCGAACCTGGCGTAGAACCATTCGAGCAGCCGCGAATGCCGCACCGACCAAAGCCGCACCGCAAACGAGCGCTGCACGCGCCGCTGCGGCGATACGTCGGCCGGCTTGTAGTCGGATTTCGTCGCCGCCTTCTTGACGATGGTCGCCTGGGTCACGCCGGCTTGAGCCGTTGTCGCCGGCATTGATTGGGGATCAGACATTTTCTTTGCCGCCCGCCTTGACCAGAGCGACCAACCGCTCACGGTCGTATTTCGCATCGAGCTCCCGAAGAGCCTTCTCGGCCTCGGCTTCAAGATCGTCACTGACTGGGACGGGCTCTGCCTTGCGCCATTCGGCAAGATAGTCGTCGGTGCCGCCGGCGCCAGTGCGCATGGCGCACATGTCGATCGCCTCGGTGAAGCGCAACGGCAGTTCGCGCTTGGCGTTCTGCCGGCCCTTCTTGACGATGACCTGGGCGGGGATGTCGCGCCAGAAGACGACGATCAGATCGGCCATGAATTCCTGCTCCTGTAGGGCGCCGCGCGTCCAATCGAACGCACAAACGATGCTCTACCACCTAACTCCGCTGCATCGTGCCCTGCGAAGATCGATTCCGATCTTTTGGGCCGATGCAGTGGTTTCGAGCATTGCCGGAAGCGCTGTTGGGCTGCTTGTTATGGGACGACGCGGGGGCCTTCAAAAGCGACGCAATCGACGGCCGCGGTTGAAAGCGGAGTTTCTTCCAGCACTGGTCAGCCGGCGCGGCCATCGAAGCTGCCGACCAGCTTCCTGTGGAAGCGCACGTAACCTCGTTCGGTCGTGCGTAGATGCTCCGCGACGATCTCATGGAAGCGCGGCAGGCTGTGGAAGGGAACGGCCGGATAGGAATGGTGCTCCGAATGGTATGGCATGTTCCAAGCCACCAAGCGCACCAGCCTTGTGGTGAAGGTGGTGCGGGTGTTCTCGAGCATGTTGGCGACATGCGGGCACAACGCGTGCTCGGCCAGCAGGTAGGCCCGCAAAAACGGCTGTCCTACCAGCACCGGCACGATCCAGACCCACAACAGCAGCGCCGACTGCATGGCGAGAGATGCGGCCAGCAACGCCGCATAGCCGATCAGGAACAGCCGTGCTTCGGCAACCACCTTGCCGCGACCCTTTTCCGGTACGAAGCCGTCGCGGTTGCGACCAGCCGCATTGGTTGCGATCACACGAGCCATAGCTATCCAATAGGGGCCGCCGGACAGATAGCGCAGATATTGGCCGATGGTCTCCGGCTTCGGGGCCATCAGTTCGGGGTCGTTGTCCGGGTCGTGGGTGTGGCGGTGATGGGCGAAATGGAAATAGCGGAACCATGCGGGTGGCAGCAGGATCAGGAAGCCGGCCACGGCGGCAACAGCGCGATTGAGCCACGCCGTTCTGAACGCCGTTTCATGGATGGTCTCGTGCAACGGCGTGAAGAAGAAGACGATCAGGATTCCCTGCGGCAAGACGAGAAGCGGCCAGAACGGGATGCCGGCAGCGATCAGCGCGCCCAGCAGGATAACCAGCCCGCCATGGCCGGCCAGCCGGACAATGCCTGGCCGGTCAAGCTTGGCGGTGAGGTCGCGACGGTCCTCGACCGAAAGGCCGGCAATGATGGTGCGGTGGTCGATGTCGCTCATGATGCAATGTTAGTGGTGGGTGGCTGTCCGGTAAATCGGCGCGTCACCAGACGCCGTTCCTTATCCCGGTCCAGAGATAAAACCAGACCGTCGGATGATACCATTGTTTCGAAGGCAGGCCGGGATCCACCGTGCCGAGCTTGCCGGCCAGCGCATCCCTGACCGCTTCGACGCAGATGTCGCGCGAGAATGCCGCCTGCCGCAACGCGTAGCTTGAAATAGTGTCGCCAGGTTGGGGTTTGCCGCGTGCCTGCCGCAACACCCCGCCAGTGTCGACGCCGGCGTCGGTCAGATGCACGGTGGTGCCGAAGTTTTCCGCATCGCCTGAAGCCAGCGCCCAATAGCCGCCGTTCATGCCACGATATTTCGGGGCGATGCCGGCATGGTAGTTGAGGACCGGGCAAGGGATTTTCGCCAGCGTCTGCCGCGACAGCAAGCGGCAGCCGGCGAGCAGCACGACACCCGGCTGGATTTCCTCGATCGCCTGCAGGCACTCCGGCGCGTTGGCCGACGAGACTTGGATGATCTTTTGCCCAGGCTTCGGTTCGGTTTGCAGCTTCTGCTCGGCGGCGAGCCGTGCTGCGTGGCCGGCGAAGAAGTGCTTGCCGAGCCGGGTCAGCATCATCGTGCCGAGTTGACCGACGGCCGAGGTCCAGCCTTGCCGCCGCGCCCGCCCGAGAAGCAATTGCTTTTTGGATTCAGGGGTTTCGAGGATGACGCTGACAGGCGCGAGGTGGTCGGCGATGGCGTTGACGATCGCCCAGATATGCGGGCCGCCTTCGGTGACGACGACGATCGGCCGTGGGTTTGTTTTCGACCGTGCCATGCTTCGCGACCCCCGCAAAGAGCTGTTCTTTGTGCGCGAATGCTAGGTTGACCGGGTTAACCCTTGGTGATCGGGGGCTCAGCGCTTGAATTCGAGGATATCGAGCTTCGATTCGTAGTGGGGCGCCGGGAACTCGATGCGCCATTCGCTGGCGCTGTTGCGGAAGGCATAGCCGACCTGATCGCTTTCCGGGCCGCTGCCGTAGGGCTTTGCCGGATCGTCGTTGACGTAGAAGGAACCGAGATAGATCGCGCGTTTCTCGGCATCGTCGAAGAAGCGGCCCTTGGTGCGCTGCGAGCCGGTGATCTTTTCCAGTCTCCAGCCGGAACCGTCGTCGCTCACCTTGCATTTGAACCAGCCATAGATGACGAGCGGGCTCAATCCGCCGGCCTTGATGGTGCGGCATTGCCAATTGCCGGTCAGGTCCTTGTCGGAGAAGGAAACCAGCGGCTTTGCCAGCAAGGCGTCGAGCTGCTTGACCTCGGCGGGATCGCCGGCCTTCGCCTCGTTAAGCGCTGCCTTGCGCGTCTCGCCATATTTGTCGAGGCGCGCCTTGTCGGCAGCCGTGATCAGTTTCTGCACCTCGCCGTCGGCGAACGCGGGCAACGTCAAGCAGAGGACAGCTGCCGCGGCAAACATGAGGCGAGCGATCATTGGTGGCGTTTCCCTGTGATGGCTGGAGCAGCCTGTTTTCTTGTCTGGCGCATACCTTAATGTTTCGCAGCGCTCTGTCATCCGTGCTTGAGCATCGACAGCAGAAACGAGGTGGAAAGAATGCGGATCTTGCTGACGGGATCGTCGGGTTGGCTGGGCAGCGCCTTGGCGCCGCGCCTGCGGGCTCTTGGTCATGACGTCACCGGCCTCGATCCCGTCCCATCCTCGGATACGCCAGTCGTCGGCTCAGTCGCCGATCGCGACCTGGTCATGAGGGCGGTCGAGGAGAACCGCATTGAGGCCATCATCCATAGCGGCGCGCTGCACAAGCCTGACATCGAACATCATCGCAACGAGGATTTCGTCGAGACGAATATGCGTGGCACGCTCAACCTGCTCGATGCGGCAGCAGCATTCGCGGTTCAGCGTTTCATCTTCACGTCGACGACATCGCTGATGATTACCCAGGCCATCCGCACCGGCTTCACCGGCGGGGCGCGCAAGGCGGCATGGCTGACGGAAGACATGTCGCCCGAACCGCGCAACATCTACGGCGTCACCAAGCTTTCAGCCGAACACCTCTGTCGGCTCTATCATTTGCAGTTCGGCCTTCCGGTGATCGTACTGCGCACCGCCCGCTTCTTTCCCGAAGTAGACGATATGGCGCATGTGATCGAACAGTCGGACGCCAACACCAAGGCCAATGAGCTGTTGTTTCGCCGGCTGACGGTGGAGGATGCTGCCGACGCCCACATCGCTGCCCTGGAGAGAGCGCCGCAATTGGGCTTCGACATCTTTATCATTTCGGCGCCAACACCGTTCCAGCCCGACGATTGCGCGGCATTGATCGCCGACGCACCGTCGGTCGTCGCGCGCTATTTTCCGGATTATCCGGCACTCTACTTGAAGAAGGGCTGGACGATGTTTTCGTCGATCGATCGGGTCTACGATGCCTCGCGGGCGAGGGACCGGCTGGATTTCGTCTGCAAGACGAGCTTTGCCGATGTGCTCGCCGGGCTTGTGGCGGAATAAGAGCGCAGGTATTCGTCAGGACTGCGCGTCACTGGGAGAGGTAGTTGGGAGTAACAATCCACTTTGAAGGACAGTTACGGGGTCACGAGCAATATGCTGCTTTGCTGCACGAAGCCAAGGCGTTCGCCACTGCGCGAGACTGGCCGGTGCGCGAGATCGATGAGCGCGAGAAGACGCTCAATCGAGTCATTGATGAACGAAACGTGGACTATATTGGCCCTGTGTTTGGAATAGAGCTTCAACCGCATCCCAATTCGGAGCCGCTGCGGCTTGAGTTCGACAAGCACCTCTTCGTTCAACAATATTGTAAAACTCAGTTTGCAGGTTCAGGCGCTCATATCGAGATCATCAGGTTTCTTCGCGAAATTACTCGCTTGTTCTCCAGTCTCTATGTCGTCGATGAAGGGGAGTATTGGGAGCGAAGTGATCCGTCAATTCTGCAAGGTAATTTCGACAATGTCGATGCAATGCTTGCCGAAATATTGCTTAAAGATCCAACCGCGCGGGGGCCGATCCGCCTGGAAACCGGGCGCATTATCGATGTCACATCGGATCGGTGAGGCGGTGGGCGAAAATGACCGGCAGCCTCCGGCAAACGCTTAGAGGACGCTATTTCTTTTTACGAATGTGCTGAGGCGCTGGCCAGTTCCTTCGTCAGGTCACCATAGCCGGTCGAGCGCCGCTCATAGGCGAGGCCGAGCATTTTCGCCGCCTTTTCGGCGACCTTGTCGAGTTCCGGGTCGTTGGTCTGAGCGATATAGATCAGCTTCTCGTAGTTGCCGAAATAGTCCTTGATCAGCTCCGGGTGCTTGTCCAGGCCGAGCGGCTTCATGAAGAAGGCATCGAATTGCCGGCAGAGGAAATCGGTCATGTAGAACGACATCATGTCATCATCGGCGACCTTCGCATAGGCATCCATGCCCTGGTAGAAGGCAAAGCAATGCGGCCCGGCCATGCGCTCGACATCGTGCTTCTCGCAGATCCGATCGAGCAGGCCACCCGTGCCGCAATCGGCATAGCCGACGAAGATGTGTCTGTAGCCGTCGGTCTTGGCCTTCTCGATAGCCTTGTCCATGGCCGGCGCGATGCGGTCCGGATAGAAATGGAACTCCGCCGGCAGGCAGGTCAGGTCGAGATGGTCGAGCCCGAGCTGCTCCTTGACCGCCAAAACTTCGCGCGCAATCATCCCGCAGGCGATGACGAGCAGCCTGTCGCCTTGATCGGATTGTTGTTTTCGCGCGGTAGTCATGGAACCAGTCTAATCCATCTTCGTTGCTGTCCAGCGAATTTATATTCTGAGGGAGACACCAATCATGAAATTGTTCCGCGTTGCGCCAATCGCTATTCTCGCCTGCGCCTTGGCTGTTTCGGCCTGCGCCAACACGGTGCGCGGCGTCGGTAAGGATCTCAAATCCACTGCGAAGGCAGTTGACGATACCGTCAAGAAACCCTGATCTGCACGGCTCTAAACATTTGGGAATAAAAAAGCCGCACTGCAAGGCGCGGCTTTTCTCGTCGGTGCCGGACTTATTGGCTCAGGCCGAAGCGCGGACGTTGTGCTTGCGCTTCATGAAGTCCTTGGCGGTCTCGACTGCCACCGCGGCGTCGCGGCAATAGGCGTCGGCGCCGACGGCTTTGCCGAATTCCTCGTTGAGCGGCGCGCCCCCGACCAGCACGACATAGTCGTCGCGAATGCCCTTTTCCTTCATCGTATCGATGACGACCTTCATGTAAGGCATCGTCGTCGTCAGCAGCGCCGACATGCCGATGATGTCGGGCTGGTGCTTTTCGATGGCATCGAGATATTTTTCGACCGCATTGTTGATGCCGAGGTCGATGACATCGAAGCCGGCGCCTTCCATCATCATGCCGACCAGGTTCTTGCCGATGTCGTGGATGTCGCCCTTGACGGTGCCGATCACCATCTTGCCCTGCTTCGGCGCGCCGGTGGCGACAAGCAGCGGACGCAGGATGAACATGCCGGCCTTCATCGCGTTGGCCGATAGCAGCACTTCGGGAACGAACAGGATGCCGTCGCGGAAATCCTCGCCGACGATGCGCATGCCTTCGACCAGAGCCTCGGTTAGCACCTTGTAAGGCGCCCAGCCGCGCTCGAGAAGGATATTGGTGCCTTCCTCGATTTCTTCCTTCAACCCGTCATAAAGATCGTCGTGCATCTGCTGCACCAACTCGTCGTCGGAGAGTTCCGAAAGGATGATCTCGTCGTCGGCCATTTTTTCTCAGGCTCCTTGCCGGCTACAACTATCGCGGCAGCTTAAAAATATCGCGTCAATACCTAACCTGCGCGGGCCGGTTGTCCATAGCTGATTTGCGACTTCCCGCAAAACGAAAGCGACCGTAAATCTCTTGGAATTCTTGTCGATTTTGCGACAGGCGTTGGCGCTGGCGGGCCGTTTCGAATAGGGTGCATGGCTACGATCCGGCCAGAGACCGCAATATGCGGCCGCAAACGGATTTCAGGCCGGAACAAGAGCCCGGCCAAAGCAAATCAGGCCAGAACGAAAGCCAGGGAAGAACGATTATGAGTGAGAACGCGCCGGTCGATCAGGAAGCGTCAAACGCACGGCGCGGGCGCGCTGCCAGCGGTGGCGCCGCAGCGCGCCGGGCTGCACGTTCGGGCGGCGGCCCCGGCACACAGCTCACCTATATCAAGCGCAAGATCAACGTCTATGAAGTGCTGGACGAGGAAGGCCTGGCGCTGATCGAAAAGAACACCGACACGGTGCTGGAAGAGATCGGCATCATCTTCCGCGACGACGCCGAGGCACTGCAGCTTTGGAAAGAGGCGGGCGCCGACGTCAAGGGCGAGCGGGTGCATTTCCCCAAGGGCCTCTGCCGCTCGCTGTTGAAGACCGCTCCGTCCGTCTATACCCAGCACGCCCGCAACGGCGAGCGCTCGGTGCAGATCGGCGGCAATGCGACAGTGTTCGCGCCGGTCTATGGACCGCCCTTCGTGCGCGATCTCGACGGCGTCAGGCGCTATGCCACGATCGAGGATTTCCGGAATTTCGTGAAACTCGCCTATATGGCGCCGTCGATCCACCATTCGGGCGGCACGGTTTGCGAGCCGGTCGACGTGCCGGTCAACAAGCGCCATCTCGACATGGTCTACAGCCATATCAAATATTCGGACAAGCCGTTCATGGGCTCGGTGACCGCGCCCGAGCGCGCTGAAGATACGGTGGCGATGGCCAAGATCGTTTTCGGTGACGATTTTGTCGAGAACAACACGGTGCTGACCAGCCTGATCAATGCCAACTCGCCGATGGTCTTCGACGAGACCATGCTGGGGGCGCTGAAAGTCTATTCGCGCCATAACCAGGCCTGCATCGTCACGCCCTTCATCCTTGCCGGTGCGATGAGCCCGGTGACGGTCGCCGGTACGCTGACCCAGGTTCTCGCCGAAGTGCTGGCCGGCGCGTCGTTCACACAGCTGATCCGGCCCGGTGCGCCGGTGCTGTTCGGCACCTTCGCCTCGTCGATCTCTATGCAGTCGGGCGCACCGACTTTCGGCACGCCGGAGCCGTCGCTGGTTTCCTATGGCGCGGCGCAGCTTGCCCGCAGGCTCGGCCTGCCGTTCCGCACCGGCGGCTCGCTTTGTGCTTCGAAAATCCCCGATGCGCAGGCCGCCTATGAGAGCGCCAACACGCTGAACTCGACGATCCTCGCCGGCACCAACTTCGTGCTGCATTCGGCCGGCTGGCTCGAGGGCGGTCTCGCCTCCTGCTACGAAAAGTTCATGATGGATATCGACCAGCTCGGCATGACGCAGAAGTTCTCCGAGGGTGTCGACCTGTCGGAAAACGGTCAGGCGATGGATGCCATCCGCCAGGTCGGCCCAGGCAGCCATTACCTCGGCTGCGATCACACCCAGGCGAATTTCCAGACCGCGTTCTACCGCTCCAACATCGCCGATAACAATTCCTACGAGCAGTGGCTGGCCGAAGGCGAAAAAACCGCGCCGCAGCGCGCCAACGAGCTCGCCCGCCGCTGGCTGGAGAGCTACGAGGCGCCTTATCTCGACCCGGGCATCGACGACGGGCTGAAGGACTTCATCGGCAGGAAGAAGGCGTCGATGGCCGACGCCTTCACCTGAAAGGAGCCCGAATCAGGCGGGGCTAAAGTCGCCAACATCATTCACAAGGAAGTCTGGCGGAGTGCCTTCTCCGACCCGGACAAGAAGGGATGATCCCCGAGCGCGGCATGACTGAAACAGTCGCGGTTGCGCTTTCCGCCCACGGCCTCATCCTGCGCGGCGATTTCAATTTTGCGAGCGGTGAGGAAACACCTAGCGGTCTCTCCGGCGCTGCCGCCAGATCCGCCCTGTTGGTCGGCCAGGCAGGTGCCGCACCCTGGCCGCACTTCCTGCGCTGGCTGGAGAGACAGTCACAGCCGATCGACGATCCGCTCGACGCTTGGTCTCGCGAAGTGATCGGCGCCGTGGCCGAAAGATTCGGGGCACGCGCGGTGTCGCCGTCCGACAGGCCTTATCTGCCGTTCCAGCAATGGGCGATGCGTGCGGAGGGGCTGAAGCCGTCGCCGCTCGGCATTCTCATGCATCCGCAATACGGGCTCTGGCATGCCTATCGCGGCGCGCTGCTGTTCGAAGATAGGATTGCACTTTCAGAGCCTCACGAGGCGATCCACCTTTGCGACACATGTGTCGCAAAACCTTGCCTGAGATCCTGTCCGGTCGAGGCTTATTCTGCGGATGGGTTTGCACATGAAACCTGTCTTGCCCATGTGCGCGGGCAAAACGGCGCGCCTTGCCGGACCGGCGGCTGCCTCGATCGCAACGCCTGTCCTTACGGTGCCGATTATCGCTATCCGGCCGAGGTTCAGGCCTTTCACATGGCAGCATTCGCGCGTCTGTAGCGTCGCCGAATGCCGCACGAAATCTTGAAGCAGATCGCCTCATTACAGCTTGCCGCAACGGTCGCAGCGGGTATCTATCGCACGTCAGATCAACGGAGCGGATGATGGCCACGCAAGCGATGCAGATCAAGACAAGCGACGGCATTGCCAAGGCCCGGCTGTTCCGTTCGGCGGCCCCAGCCAAGGCAGCGATCATCCTCTACATGGACGTTTTCGGTCCGCGACCGGCGCTCGATCAGATGGCGGAGCGGCTTACGGGCGAGGGCTATGCGGTGCTTGTGCCGGACCTCTTTTACCGCAATGCGCCCTACGGTCCGTTCGATCCCAAGACTGCGTTCGGCGACGAGAGGAGCAAGGCCGCCATCACAGGTCTCCTCGGCGGCACGACCCAGGAGATGACGATCCGCGACAGTGGCGCTTTCCTCGATGTGCTCGCTGCCCAGGGCCTAACCGGGCCGGTCGGCATTGTCGGCTACTGCATGGGCGGAGCGCGGGCGCTGAACGCCGCGGCCAGCTATCCCGATCGCATCGTTGCCGCAGCAAGTTTCCATGGCGGTAATCTGGCTGGTGACGCCGCCGACAGTCCGCACCGGAAGGCCGCCTCGGTCAAGGCAAGGGTCTATATCGGCACTGCCGGTGTGGACCGCAGCTTTCCGCCTGAGCAATCGGCGCGGCTGGCCGAAGCACTGCGCGCCGCCGAAGTCGACCATGTCATAGAGAACTATGCCGGTACGGCGCATGGCTGGTGCATGCCGGACCATAGTGCCTTCGATGCAGCCGGCGCCGAACGCCACTGGAAGCGGCTGACGACGCTGTTTGCGGAGACGCTCGGCCAAGGCACGCCAACCATTACGACGTGACAGCCCGCCAAAAAATTCTTTCCATCGCCCCAAGGAACCGCCATTAGCCTTCGTCCAACAGGCAAATGATGGCGATGATGCTGGACGAAAGCGAAGCCTCCGACGCCGAACTGATCGGGCGGGCGAAGGGCGGAGACCGGGGTGCTTTCGGCAAGTTGCTCGAAAGGCACTACGGTTTCGTCTATCGCGCCGCCTATCGCTGGTGCGGGAAAAAGGCCGACGCCGAGGATATCGCCCAGGAAGTGTGCGTTCGGCTCGGCCGGGCGATCCGCGACTATCACGGCAGCGGCGCCTTCACGACATGGCTCTACACCATGACGTTGAATGCCGCGCGCGACATGATGCGCAAGACCGCCCGCGAGACTGTCAAGACCGATGCCTATGGCGCTTATGCACTGATTTCAGGAGAGGCGTCGTCCGAGGCGGAAGACCCGGCCGAGGCGCTCTGGGCAGCGGTGCGCAAGCTGCCGGACAAGCAGCGCGACGCGGTGCTGCTGGTCTATGGCGAAGGGCTCAGCCACGCAGCCGCCGCCGAGGCGATGGCGATCTCGGAGACGACGGTTTCCTGGCACATCCATGAGGCGAAGAAACGGTTGAAGACGCTGATGCGTTCAGCCGGGGAAGTGTGACCATGGTCGACGACAATCAACTGAACAGGCTGCGCGATATCGCAGCACCGGCGCCCGACGCGGATGCAAAGGCGCGTGCCCTCCAGGCCGCGCTGCGCGCCTATGACATGGAAGAAAAAACTTTACCGGCCGCCCAAGGATCGGCAGGCGGGCTTCGTCTCACAGAGCGAGCACAAAGGCTCTGGAGCGAAATCATGCAAAAGAAACTCTTCGCCACGCCGGCCATTGCCGGGCTCGTTGCCCTGCCGATCGCCGGATACGCTACCATCTATATGCTGGGAGAATCCAAATTCGGCGGCCCCGAATTCGGCGGGGACGATAAGATCACCGAAACGCTGGCTGACAAGCCGGCGACCGTCAAACCGCCGGTCGTTGCCGAAGCAGATAAGCAGAAGAAGGTGGACGCCGACAGCGAAAGCCGCGACGCCGGCGAGGCGCTTGTGGTGCCGACATCGCCGCCGAAAGCGGAGTCGACCGCAGTCGGCGTGTTGACACAGCAGGACGTGCTCACCCGCAATGCTCCCGAACCGGCGCAGAGTGGCGAATTTGTGCTGAATGGCGGTGCAAGCTCCGGGGCTCCGGCCGTCGATGGCGGTGCGCGGGTCGGACGCATGCCTGGCACGGTTGCCGAGTCCAAGCTGATGGCACAGCAGCCCGCCGCTGCGCCGGCCGACCAGATGCTGCCGCAAGAGGAAAACCGCGACCGGGTCGAGGATTTCAAGACCAATCCGGTGCATGCCGCACTCGAAGACCCGGTCTCGACCTTCTCGATCGATGTCGACACCGCTTCCTATTCCTTCGTCCGGCGCTCGCTGAAGGAAGGTTTTATCCCGCAGGCCGATACGGTGCGCGTCGAGGAGATGGTCAACTACTTCCCCTATGACTGGAAAGGCCCGGACTCCGCCTCGACGCCGTTCAATTCGACCGTCAGCGTCATGCCGACGCCGTGGAACGAGCACACCAGGCTGATGCATGTCGCCATCAAGGGTTTCGACGTGAAGCCGGCCGAGCAGCCCAGGGCCAATCTGGTCTTCCTGATCGATGTGTCGGGCTCGATGAACGAGCAGGACAAGCTGCCGCTCCTGCAATCGGCCTTCCGGCTGCTGGTCAACAAGCTGAGACCCGACGACACCGTCTCGATCGTCACTTATGCTGGCGATGCCGGTACCGTGCTGGAGCCAACCAAGGCTTCGGAAAAGGACAAGATCCTCGCTGCCATCGACAATCTGACATCCGGCGGCTCGACAGCAGGCGAGGCCGGCATCAAGGAAGCCTACAGGCTGGCGCAGAAATCCTTCGTCAAGGACGGCATCAACCGGGTGATGCTCGCCACCGATGGCGACTTCAATGTCGGCCAGACCGACGACGACGATCTGAAGCGGCTGATCGAAAAGGAGCGCAAGACAGGCGTGTTCCTGTCGGTGTTCGGCTTCGGCCGCGGCAATCTGGACGACCAGATGATGCAGACCATCGCCCAGAACGGCAATGGCACCGCTGCCTATATTGATACGTTGGCGGAGGCCGAGAAGGTGCTGGTCGAGGATGCCTCCTCGACACTGTTCACCATCGCCAAGGACGTGAAGATCCAGGTCGAGTTCAACCCGAACAAGGTCTCGGAGTACCGGCTGATCGGCTACGAGACCCGTGCGTTGAACCGCGAGGATTTCAACAACGACCGCGTCGACGCCGGCGAGATCGGCTCAGGCCATTCGGTCACTGCGATCTACGAGATCACGCCTAAGGGCAGCGGCGGCGAACAGATTGATCAGCTTCGCTATGGCCAGGCCTCGGTGAACAATGGCGGTGTCGCCAATGCCGACGAATATGCCTTCGTCAAGATCCGCTACAAGCTGCCGAATGAGGACACTTCGAAGCTGATCACCACGCCGGTGACGTCAGCCAACGAAGTGGCGTCGTTCGACCAGGCCAGTACCGACCAGCGTTTCTCCGTGGCCGTCGCTGCCTTCGGCCAGAAGCTCCGCGACGAGGATGCGACCGCGAAGTTCGGCTACGACAAGATCATGGAGATTGCCACCGCCGCCAGAGGAGCCGACCCGTTTGGGTACCGGTCCGAGTTCCTCTCGCTTGTGCGCCTTGCCTCGGCACTCGGCGGTAACCGGTAGTGGCAATGACGGCCGGTTTCTTTCAGATGGGATCGTTCTGATAGGGGAGCCGGCCTACGGGCGGGTGAGGCAGGCCGGCGAGGGAAACCTTGCCGGCCTTTTTTCGTGGCTGCACCGCCTCGCGCGGACCGCGTCGCAGCCGAAAGCGTCAGGCGCGTCCGCGGCGCCGCTCGCGGCGGGCTTCGCTGGTCTCGGCGACGTTGACCGTCGCCTGCTTGTTGCGCATCGGGCCGATGCGTTCGACGATCTGCTCGACGGTCGGGCGATCCGACTTGGTGTGCGCATCGAGCGCCTTACGCATGGCGGCAAGGTGCTGGAACGAGGTGCCGCAGCAGCCGCCGACGATTTTGGCGCCGGCATCGACGGCGAGGCGCACATAGTCGGCCATCAGCTCGGGTGTGCCGGAATAGTAGATCTCGGCACCGCGAAATTCGGGAATGCCGCAATTGCCCTTGACGATCACCGTTGCTTCCGGCTTCGCCTCGGTCATGTCGAGCAGCGAGGCGAGAATGTCGGAGGCGCCGACACCGCAATTGGCGCCGACACCGAGCGGTGTCTGCGACAGGCCATCGACGACGCCGTGGATGTCCTTCGGCAGCAGCCCCATCATGGTGCGGCCGGCGGTGTCGAAGGAGCCGGTATAGGTATAGGGCATGCCGACGCGGATGGCGGCTTCGGCGGCGGCGCGGATTTCGTCAGGCGCCGACATGGTTTCGATCCAGGCGACTTCGGCGCCGCCGGCCTTCAGGCCCTCGATCTGCTCGGCAAAGGCCTCGACCGCCTCGTCATAGGTCATGGCGCCGAGCGGCACCAGCAGCTCGCCGGTCGGGCCGACGGAGCCGGCCACGATCACCTTGCGGCCAGCCTTTTTTGCAACGGCGCTTGCGATCTCTGCGGCGCGCTTGTTCAGCGCATAGACCCGGTCCTGCGCATGGTGCAGCTTGAGCCGATGGCGGGTGCCGCCAAAAGAGTTGGTCAGGATAATGTCGGCGCCGGCATCGACAAAGTTCTGGTGCAGGCTGGTGATTGTGTCGGGCGCGGTCTCGTTCAAGAGCTCGGGTGCCTCGCCGGCCTCAAGACCCATGGCGAACAGATTGGTGCCGGTGGCGCCATCGGCGAGCAGGACGCCCTTTTCGGCAAGCAGAGCGTCGATCGGATTGGTCATGTGAAATACGCCTTCCCGGAAGAATAACTGAGATAAGGATATAAAGAATTCTTTATGTGCCGTCAATGTCGGCGCGGAGAGCAACCGGTCAAAATCGCATCTCCGCCAGCTTTCGTGTGAAGCTGGCCGCTTCATGCGCGTTGACGTCCGCGGCGCGTATCAAATTGTCGAAATGGCTGGTCAGGGTGCGGATCGGCTGCGTGGCGTTCAGCACCAGATACATGTCGCCGACGTAAATGGCGGCGCGATAAGGCCCAAAGATGGTGTAGGGGATCGAATAGCGCATCCGCCCGTCATAGAGAAACAGGCGGAAGGTGGGATAGAGGTCGTCGAGCAGTGTCGCCATGTGCAGGAGTTGCTGGTGGCGGTCGGCCTCCGGAAAGCGGTCCCACACGCCCAGCCCGCGCGCGAAGATCTCCAGCGTGTGGCGCGGCATACAGACTTCCATGTCGGTTTCGGGCCGTCGGTTGTAGTCGATGCGGTACTGCGTTTCGCCGGCCTGTGCTTCGCGGCTCTTGTTGGCGATGACGGCTTCGTAGTCGACAAGCGCCTCGGTGCGCAGAAGATCGGGAATGCCGGCCGGCACGTAGCGGATTTTCGTTCCCGCCGCCTCGGCATGCCAGCGAGCCAGCAGCGTGCGGTCGAAGCCGTCCGGCGCCTCCTCGATCTCAAGGCTCTCGCGGATTTCACCGGTGACGCCCTCGTCCTGGCTGAGGCCGAGCAGCCAGTCGAGCGAGACTTTGAATTCGGCGGCGATGTTGAGCAGCGTCTCGGCGCGGGGAAGGCGGGTCGAGGCGCCGGAGAGCAGCTGCGACAGCGCCGAACGGTCGATGCCAACGGCGGCGGCGAAGGCCGACTGGTTCAAATCGGACCTTGTCAAGAGCATTTTCAGGCGCTCGCGAAAGATCGTCGACAGGTCGCGCTTGTCCAAATCTCTACTCTCCCTGACGTGAGCAAAATTTTGCGCCGAAGCGGTCTACATGGCGTTTCGAGCGCAAATGAATCTACGAGCTTGTTTACAATAGATAACATCTGCAGCTGAAAATGCGCAATCGCAACAGTTTGTGCGCTTTATCGCGTTGCAGCGATGCAACGCTCCTGACACAATGCTGTCAGGAATCAAACGGGTTCCGGCGACTGGGAGGCAGTGGTCGATAGCATGACGAGCATGGGCAACAGGCGACACGGCGCAGCGGCCATCGAATGGCCGACAGTATTTCTCGCACTTATCTGCTACGGCGGCTGGCTCGCTACCGGCTTTCTGCTCTGGCCATCCTACCCGCTGCTGGCACTCGCCTTTCTGACCCTGATTGCGGCGCTGCAATCCTCGCTGATGCACGAGGTCCTGCACGGCCACCCAACCCGGAACGCGCGGCTCAATGAAGCCCTTGTTTTCCTGCCGATTGGCCTTGTCTGGCCGTTTCGCCGGTTCAAGACCATTCACCTGCGCCACCATGCAGACGAGCGCCTGACCGATCCGCTCGACGATCCCGAAAGCTATTACAAGGCGCTCTGGCAGCACGAGGAGCTGCCGTCGGCGATGAAATTCTTGCTCAAGGTCAACAACACGATGCTCGGCCGTTTGGTGCTCGGTCCTTGGCTTTCCTGCATAGGGTTCTTCATCGACGACGCCAGGCAGGTTGCCGCGGGCGACAATTCCATCCGCAAGGCATGGCTGCTGCACGCGATCGGCCTCGCCGTGGTGTTGCCTGTCGTGCAGTTCGGCTTCGGCATGCCGTTATGGCTCTACATACTGGTGCCGGTGTGGCTTGGGCAGTCGCTGATTTCGATCCGCACCTACGCCGAGCACCAATGGTCGGAACATCCGGAAGGCCGCACGATCATCGTCGAGCGCTCGCCGCTGTCCTTCCTGTTCCTCAACAACAATCTGCATTTCGTCCATCACAAGAGCCCGACGGTGGCCTGGTACAGGCTGCCGAAGCTGTTTCGCGACCGCCGCGACGAGTGGCTGCGGATGAACAATGGCTACGCCTATCCGAACTATTTCGCGCTGCTCAAGGCCTATGCCTTCAAGGCGAAGGAGCCGATCGTCCATCCCGTGCTGCGGCGCATGCCGGAACCAGGACGCGCATTCAAGCCGCGCGTCAGGGCACGCAGCCTCAATGGGCTTGGCAGCGCGCCGGTACCCGCCGAGCCGCCGAAGGAATGATTCTTGCGTTGTTGCAGGCGGTGCCGCGCGGACGACGCTTTCCTGACCTTGTCAATTTCCCCGCATAACGGTCAAATCCCGGCATGAGCGAATTCATTGCGGCTTTGCCGATGTACGACTGGCCGGAAGCGCGGGACGATGTCGACGCGCAATGGGCGCGGCTGCGCGATGCTTTCAGACAAAAAGGCATCGATGCGCCGGAGACGATCATCCGCCGCACCGGCGATTTGCCCCCCGTGCCTGGCGGTATTCGCGATGATCAGGGAAAACCCATCGCGCCCGATCCGGCGACATTGCCGCCGGACGAGCTGGATTTTCACCAGCTCTGGCTGCATCCGGCGCTGCTCTTGGCGCAAACCTGTTGGGGACCGATGGAACTCGGCCTGTCGCAGCGTGTCCAGCTCGTCGGCCAGCCGCGTTACGACGCCTTCGAGGGTGGACAGGGCGAACTCTATTCGAGCGCCATCGTCATGAGGGCGGGCGAGGCACCGCCGGCAAGGTCGCCGGCCGACGGCGGCGCCGTCATTCCGCTCGATCTGCTGCGCAGCAAGCGTTTCACCTTCAACAGCCTCGATTCCATGTCGGGCATCATCGCGCCAGCCCGCGACCTGCAAGCATTGGGCGAGAGTTTGGATATCTTTTCCGGGCTGAGCGAGAGCTGCGGGCACCGCGCTTCGGTCGTTGCCGTTGCCGAGGGCAGGGCAGATGTGGCGGCGATCGACTGCGAGAGCTGGGCGCTGGCGCAGCGTTTCGAGCCTGCGGCGCAGAAGGTGACGGTCGTCGGCTGGACAAGGCGGCGCAAAGGCTTGCCGTTCATCACCGCCAGGACGATGCCGGAAACGATCGTCGCCGCGATGCGCGAAGCGATCGCCGCGTTCACGTAAAGCGCGTCGCGTTCGGTCGGCCTCATGCGACGCACTTAGATTCCTGTTTATGCATGTCGTTATCGCAAAACCGCTGCACACCGTCGGGTCAAGCCCGAGGGCATGCTTTTGCGCGACATGCATTAGCTTCGCTCAGCCGCCAAGCAGCCGATTGTCGAGCGGGTAGGTCGAAAGCTTCTCGCTGCCGGTCTCGGTGATCAGGATCTGTTCTTCGATCTTGACGCCTTCGTAGCCGCCAAGCCGGCCGATATAGCTCTCGACGCACAGCACCATGCCAGGTTCGAGCATTCCGTCGGGCGTGTCGTCGGTCCAGTCGCTAGCATGCGGCAAAGTCGGGTATTCGTCGGCAAGGCCGACGCCGTGATAGAGCACCCCGTAACGGGCCGGGAAGCAGTCTCCCGGCGGCACTGACGAGCGCTCGACGAGGCCGCGAAACGATACGCCCGGCCGCATCAGCTCCGTGTTGTAGGCGATCTGGTCGGCGGCGATGCGGAACAGGTCGCGCTGCTCCTGCGACGGCGGCGCGTCACCGCAAAGCCAGGTGCGCGAAAGGTCGGCGCAGAAGCCGTAAGGACCGATCAGGTCGGTGTCGAAAGCGACGAGCTCGCCGGCCTCGATCATCCGCGACGAGCACTCCTGGAACCATGGATTGGTGCGCGGACCTGACGACAGGAGCCGGGTTTCGATCCATTCGCCGCCGCGCGCGATGTTGCCGCGATGGAGTTCGGCCCATAATTCGTTCTCGGAGATGCCAGGCCTCAGCGCCTGCTCCATCTCGCCCATCGCCGCCTCGCAAGCGACGATCGCCCGGCGCATGGCAAGGATCTCGTCGGGTGATTTTATCAGCCGCGCATTTTCCATCACCGCCTCGCCATTGCCGGTCGAGATGCCGAGACGGGCGAGCTCTTCGATGCCCTCGGGATTGATGTGGTCGACTGCGATGCGGCGATTGCCGCCACCATGTTCCAATACCAACTCGGCGATGCCGGCTGCCCAGCGGCGGACTTTTTGACCGGTCAGCTCGCCGCTGTAGAGGTAAGCCCACGACACCGCCGGCCGCACCTCGTCGACGACGCCGGAATGGTCGGAAAGGTGCTCGCAGGAGAAATAGTCGAACAGCACCACCGGGCCATCGGTGGCGACGAAACAATGCCTGGTCGGATTGTGCGCGACCCAGAGCTGCATGTTGGTCGCATCAGTCGCGTAGCGCATGTTGACCGGATCGTAGAGCAGGGCTCCCGCATAGTCGCGGCGCTTCAGCTCGGCGCGGATGCGCTCGAGCCGGTATCGGCGCATGGCGGGCAGCTCAGGAGCAGCAATGCCCGCCGCCTGCCACTCGGCTTCCGCAAGCGCCCCATAGCCCAGCAGATGCTGGTTGAGTTCAGCGGCCTTCAGGCGCGATTTTTTGCGCAGCGCATCGATCGAGCTGTCCGGCTCGAACGGCATGATCTTGCGATGATGACGGGGCCGGTCACTCGGGTTCCTGTCCACCCTCGACTCCTTCGCCAGCGCCTTTCTTGGGCGCCATGGCTCCTTCCATTCTCTTCAGTCGGACGAATGCGCCGGGCCGGGCGGACTTGTCGGTGCCACGCAACAGCGGAACCATCATTTGCCGTGGCTGGCCGTCCGGCTCATAGCCGGCCGCTTTGAGCTGCTCCAAAATGACCGGCCGCGGATCGTCGCGGTCAAGCCAGACGAGTACGGCCGGCTCCTGCATCAGCGTTTCGAAATTAGGCACTTCCTGGTTAAGTGCGACCAGTTTTTGGTCGACCAACCGCAGATTTCCGACCCATGCACCATCAGATATTGCGGTTTTGACCGGTCCGTCCGCAGTCAATTGGCGATAGAGGGCGGGGTAATCCACGCGGATCATGCGCGACAGTCCACTGGTCCCGTTTATCTGGACGTACCAGGTGGCGGGGGCGAGCAGCACGGCGATGATCGCTCCAGCCGAGATCACCAGGAGCTGCGCATTCCTGCCGCGCGGCGCCAGCCGTTCCATAGTGGCGACGATGGCCAGCGGCAAGATGAACAGGACCGGCAGCAGCCAGCGGTCCTTGACCACCGTCACGCCGGTGGCCAGCACAAGTATCGCCAGCATGGCCAAGCCGAGCGCCAAGCTACGCCACAACAGAATTTCCCTGGCCGGACGTTTCGGGTGCCGCTCGGAGAAACGGAACTTCGCCAGCCAGAAAGCCAGGGCGGAGACGAGCACCGGCAAGACCGCGAAATTGAAGGTCCCCATGACAAACTTGCCGGCGCCGATAAAGGCCGCCGCCATGCGCTCTTGTTGCGAGTCTATTCCGAACTTCTCGCCTCTCGACAATAAATCGGCGGGATGCATGAGGCTCCAATAGGTGGTTGGCGCCAGCACTAATATCGCGACCGCTATGCTGATGGCGAACTTCGGATCAAGGATTGCGCTGCGCCATTCGCGCAGCGACAGCACGGCCGCAACAAGGGCAACCACGAGGAAGACATCATTATACTTGGCAAGAATTGCCGCCGCGGTGGCCAGGCCAAACGCCGCATAGGCGATCATGCTTCGCCGCTCGAGAAGATAGGCCATGGCGAGCAGGAGCAGCGAGCAGAAGCCGACGACGGCGACGGAATGCGACAAGGCGCGCTGCGATTCCCAGACGATCTGCGGGATCGTAAACAGGCCGAACATGGCCGCCGCCGCTGTCGCTTTGGTGTAGCCGAACCGCCGCATGGCGGCGAACACGCTGCAGGCGGCAAGGAACAGCACGGAGTATTTGACGAGCTTCAGCGTGAAGATACTGGTGCCGAAAACATGCGCGGCCAGCCAGTTGATCCAGGTGTACAGGGGTGGTTGTGAGCCGCCATATCCGGCCCAGAGATATGGAACATAGATCAGTTGCTCCGCATCATCGATGCCGACGCCGGTTCCCGCCCAAGAGCTCAACAGGGATAGTATGACGGTCTGTAAGGCAAAGTAAGCCGTGACCATGACGATCGCCGCCGGGAACGGGCCGATCCGTCCCTCGGCCAGCCACTCGGCCCATCTCAGATTGTACTTCAATGAAATCTCATCGCCCTTGCCAGCAGAGTGTTGCCGGCTGCGCTAGCATGAAGAGTATGCTCCGCACAATGCGACCGGCTGGCTGCGCCTACGTCCTCATCTTTTCGCCGCTCGGGTCGAAGGGCGGCTCGACATTGATGCGTGCCGGCCGCCGGTGTCCAAGAATTTCGACTTCGAACAGCCCGGCGCTCTCGTTCTCGGCAAGCGCTGCCGGTACATAGCCTTGCGCCATCGACTTCTCGACATAATGCGCATAGCCGCCGGAGGTGACCCAGCCGACCACGCGCCAGTCGCCGTCGACAATGCCGCGCACGGCAGACGCGCCTTCGGCGGCATTCGAGCCGCGCACTTCGTTACCACCCGCATCGAAGCGCGGCGCGCCATAGCCATGCGGCTTTTCCACGGTGCCGTAATCCTTGCCGCCGACCTTGGCCCAGATCGGCTCATCGCCCATGACGTCGGCATCCGCGGCATCGACGATGAAGGAGACACGGCGCAGTTTCGGCCCTTCTGCCTGTTCCTTGGCCGCTGCTTCCCGGCCGATGAAGTCGTTCTTCTCGAGCTTGATGAAGCGGTCCATCGAGCCTTCGAACGGTCCGTAGATCGGACGTAACTCGCGGAACCAGGTCGGGAAGTTCTTCTCAAGGCGCATCGAGAGCAAAGCCCGCATGCCGAAATCGACAAGGCCAAACTCTTCGCCAGCCTCCTTGATCGCATTGTAAACCAGGCGCTGGTAGGCAGGCGCCATCCAGATCTCATAGCCGAGGTCGCCGGTGTAGGTGATGCGGTTGACCATGCAGGGCGCGCCGCCGACCGCCATCTCGCGGAAATCCATGAAGCGGAAGGCCTTGGTCGAGATGTCGACATCGACCAGTTTCTGCAGCAGGTCGCGCGATTTCGGCCCGGCGATGGAGAGGCCGACCAGCGTCTGGTCGAAGCGGTGGATGCGCACGCTCCCGTCCTTCGGCAGATGCTTCTCGAACCAGCGCATGTGGTATTTTTGCGCTGCCGAAGAACCCCAGATCATGAAGCGATCTTCCCCACCCCTTGGGCCCGCCTTGGCGATGGTGAAGTCCCCGATCAGCCTGCCGAACTCGTTCAGCATCGGCGTCAGCACGATGCGGCCGGATTTCGGCATGCGATTGGTCATCAGCCGGTTGAGGAAGTCTTCGGCCCCTGGTCCGGAGACTTCGTATTTGGCGAAGTTGGCGATCTCGGTGACGCCTACCCTCTCGCGGGTGGCGCGCACCTCCTCGCCGATCGGGCCGAAATCATTGGAGCGGTGGAAGGACACGATGTCCTTCGGCTCCGAGCCTTTCGGCGCGAACCAGAGGGGGGTTTCGAGACCCCAGCTGTCGCCCATGACGGCGTTGTTGGCGAGCATGGTGTCGTAAAGCGGGGTCGTCTGCGCTGGTCTTGCCGCCGGTAATTCCTCATTGGGAAAGCGGATGGAGAAACGGCGCGAATAATTTTCACGCACCTTTGCGTTGGTATAGCGCAGCGTTGCCCATTCGCCGAAGCGTGCAACGTCCATGCCCCAGACATCGAAGCCGGGGTCGCCATGGACCATCCAGTTCGACAGCGCCAGGCCGACGCCGCCGCCTTGGCTGAAGCCGGCCATGACGGCGCAGGCGCACCAGAAATTGGTCAGGCCCTGCACCGGGCCGACCAGCGGGTTGCCGTCCAGCGCGAAGGTGAAGGGGCCGTTGATGATCTGCTTGATGCCGGCCTTCTCGATGCCGGGAAAATGCTTGAAGCCGATCTCCAGCGACGGCGCGATGCGGTCGATGTCTGGCTGCAGCAGTTCGTGGCCGAAATCCCACGGCGTGTTGACCGGCGACCACGGCTTGCAGGCCTTTTCATAGGTGCCGAGCAGGATGCCGTTGCGCTCCTGGCGGGTATAGATCTCGCCCTTGAAATCGAGCACGCCGATCATCTCGCGGCCGGTCGACTTGTTGAATTCCTCGACCTCCGGCATCGGCTCGGTCAGGAGATACATGTGCTCCATGGCCAGCACCGGCAGTTCGACCCCGACCATGCGGCCGATCTCGCGCGCCCACAGGCCGCCGCAGTTGACCACATGCTCGGCTTTGACTGTGCCTTGCTCAGTGACGACGTTCCACGTGCCGTCGACCTCCTGCGTCAGTTCCACGACGCGGTTGCGCAGTACGATCTCGGCGCCCAGCTTCCTGGCGGCCTTGGCATAGGCATGGGTGGTGCCGGAAGGGTCGAGATGGCCCTCGACTGGATCCCACATGGCGCCGACGAAATTCGTCTCGTCCATCAGCGGGAACATTGCCTTGGCTTCGGACGGCGTGATCAGTTCGGTGTCCATGCCGAGATAGCGGCCCTTGGCGTGGGCGAGCCGCAAGAAGTCCATGCGCTCGGGTGTGTCGGCCATCATCACGCCGCCGGTCAGGTGCAGCGAGCAGGATTGGCCGGAAATCTCCTCGATCTCCTTGTAAAGCTGCACCGTATAGGCCTGCAGCTTGGCGACGTTGGGATCGCCGTTCAGCGTATGGAAGCCGCCCGCCGCATGCCAGGACGAGCCGGAAGTGAGCTCCGAACGCTCGATCAGCATGATGTCGGTCCAGCCAGCCTTGGCCAGATGATAGAGCACCGAGCAGCCAACGACCCCGCCGCCGATAACAACCGCTTTTGCGTGAGATTTCATGAAGATAGTTCCGTTTTTGAAGAGATTGAATCGAGTGAGCGGGGCGCGAAAACAAAGCGGAGATCGGAAACGGCGATGTTTTCGGCCAGCCTGCCATCAAGACGGAGTGGGGGTCGACTACTCATCAGATGATCAAAAATCGGTCGGCGCGCCGCCTTCGGCCCGGCGCTTGTCGACGAAAGCGTTGAGCTCCTCGCGGATCGCCGGATCCATGTAAGGCTCTTCATAGGACGCCAGCCGTTCCTTCCAGACGCGATTGGCCTTTTCGAGTGCCGTCGGCGACCCGGCCTCCGCCCAACTCTCGAAATTGCGCCAGTCGGAAATGATTGGCGCGTAAAAGGCGGTCTTGTAGCGGTCCTGCGTGTGCTGGGTGCCGAAGAAATGGCCGCCGGGGCCGACCGACTGGATGGCGTCGAAACCGAGCGCTTCGTCGGAAAGATCGAGCGGCGTCAGGAACTCGGCGACCATCTGCAACAGGTCTATATCGAGGATGGTCTTTTCATAGGAGCAGCGCAGGCCGCCTTCGAGCCAGCCGGCGGCATGCATCATCAGATTGCCGCCGCCCTGGATGGCGCCCCACAGCGAGAACACGCTTTCATAGGCGGCCTGCGCGTCGACCGTGTTGGCGGCGCAGGTGTTGGAGGTGCGGTAGGGGATGTTGTAGCGGCGGGCGAGCTGTCCGCCGACCAGCTGCGCCTTCATATATTCCGGCGTGCCGAAGGCCGGCGCGCCGGACTTCATGTCGACATTCGAGGTGAAGCCGCCGTAGCCGACAGGCGCGCCCTTGCGCACCATCTGCGCGAAGGCGATGCCGGACAGCGCCTCGGCATTCTGTTGCACCAGCGCGCCGGCAATCGTCACCGGCGCCATGGCGCCGGACAGGGTGAACGGCGTCACGATGACCACCTGGCCCTTGCTCGACATCTGGATAATGCCTTCCATCATCGGCACGTCGAGCTTGAGAGGCGAATTGGTGTTGATGATGGTGAACACCGACGGCTCTGCGAGCAGCTGCTCATGACTGATGCCGCGTGCGATCCTGGTGATCTCTATGCCGTCGACATTGCGTTCCTTGCCGAGCGAATAGATGTGGAACATCTTGTCGGTCAGCGTGGCGAGGTCACGGATGCATTCGAGGTGGCGGACGGACGGATGGATGTCGATCGGCTCGACCGGATAACCGCCCGTGCAGTTCAATATGTTGTGCATCTGCGCAAGCTTGAGGAAGTTGCGGTAGTCCTGCTGGTTGCCCGGCCGGCGGCCGCGGTCGACGTCGGAGCAATTGGGCGCCGACGCCATCATCGAGATGATCAGATTATCGCCGCCGAAGCGCACGTTGTGCGCCGGGTTGCGGGCGTGGATGGTGAATTCCGGCGGGCAGTGCGCAACCAGTTCCAGGATCATGTCACTGTCGAAGCGCACCCGCTCGCTGCCTTCGCGGACATCGGCGCCATGCGCCTTCATGATGCGCCGGGCTTCGTCATGCAGCACGTCGACGCCGATTTCCCTGAGCACGCGCAGAGAGGCGAGGTGGATGGATTCCAGCTCGTCGTCGGAAACCAGCCGGGTCGGCGCCAGCGGGTTCTTCAACTGCCGAAACGGCGGCTGCTCGAACGCCGCCGATCCGCCGGCACGCTTCCCCGCGCGGCCGCCGCGACGGGCGCGATCGTTTGCCAATGCCGGTTCGGCGGGCTGAAGGGCGGCGGTCATGATAGTCCTCGTACGCTGCGGCAATGCGGCGGCATAATGGACTGCCGGCTGGCCGGCCATTGCGGAGGCGGCGACCACTAGGACGAGGGAAGCGACATGCCCTGGGGGCAGCCGGCGGGATCGTCAGCCTCTTGATCGCGTTCCGGCTGGCGCAAGCGGTTTTCGTTGCCGGTGCTTACTGTGACGGAACCGAAACGCTAATGCTGCAGCCCGATATTTGGTGTGGATCATGGCGCGGGCGGAACAAAGCAGCGGCGAGACAGTGCAATGGGCGGCGATCACCGGCGTGATCGCCACCGTCTCAGTGTTCGCCATCGCGCAAGGGCTGAGCTATCCGCTGTTGAGCTTCATCCTGCAGCGCCAGGGCGTCTCGCCGGCCATGATCGGACTGTCGGCGGCAATGACGCCGATCGGCTTCATCGTCTCTTCGCCGCTCGTTCCGGCGTTGGCGCGCCGTTTCGGGGCAGGGCGCACCGCGCTTATTTGCGCGGCACTTTCCGCGCTGGTGCTGGCGCTGATCGGCTGGACGCAAAATGTCTATCTGTGGTTTCCGCTGCGCTTTTTGATCGGCGCCGTCACCAACCCGCTCTACGTGCTGAGCGAAGTCTGGGTGATCGCACTGGCGCCGCCGGAACGCCGCGGCCGCGTCATGGGCATCTATTCGACGATCATTTCGGCGGGCTTTGCGGCGGGGCCGCTTTGCCTGCTTGCGGTCGGCACCGTGGGATGGCCGCCGTTTCTGGTCGGCATCGGCGCTTTCCTGTTTTGCGGCGCCTGCCTAGCCTCTGTGCTGGCACGGCTGCCGAAGGTCGACGAGAGCGGGCACCGGGTTTCGGTCCTGGGATTCGTGCCGCAGGCTTGGCTGTTGTTATCGGCGGTCGTCGTGGCCGCCGGTTTTGAACAGGCGGTGCTCGCCTTACTGCCGGTCTATGGAACACATTACGGCATCGCCGAAGCGCGCATGTCGGCGCTGCTGTCAGTGATGATCGCCGGCAATATCGCTATGCAGGTGCCGCTCGGCTTGTTGGCGGAACGGCTGACGGCGCGGCTGGTGCGGTTCATCTGTGTTTCGGTGACGGTGCTCGGATGCGTGCTGTTGCCGGTTCTCATCGAGACGCCGCTGATCTGGCCATGCGTCTTCATCTGGGGCGCGGTTTCCTACGGGATTTACACAATGTCGATCATCGAGCTCGGCGAGCGGTTCACCGGCTCGGCACTGGTCGCCGGCAACGCCGCCTTCTCGCTGATGTGGGGCGTCGGCGGGATCGCCGTGCCGCCGCTGGCGGGCAGCGCCATGGATGTCCTTGGGGCAGGCGGTCTGCCGATGACGCTCGGTGCCATTTGCCTGGCGCTGGCGGTTGTAACCGTTATTCGAAGGCGGATGGTGTGAGATTCCGACCGGATGCTGAGATCCTCAATTGTCTTGCCGCCTGAAGACCGCCCAGAGGTCACAGTCGGCGTGGCGTTCTTCGGGATGCGTCTTGTGCAGCAATTCCTGAATCTCAACGGCGCGATCAAAGTCGTCTATCAGCCCAACGCAGGATAGCTCTTCGTTGGCGAAGACGTCGGGGAAACCACCGCAATTGGTCAATGCGCTGATGTCGACGTTCTTGTCGAGCAGATCATAGCCCATGAAGGTGAACTCGTCCCAACCGAATGAGCGCAGATCCGCCGAAGGACTTCGGATTACGCCAAGGATGTTAAGGTTGCTCGTATCGGTCAATTGCGAACGCAAAAACCCCAGATCCACGAAGAAATCCAGCATGAAATCTTCGTTCACGATGTAGGGCCAGTAGCTATCCTTTATCTCCCCAAGTGCGGTCGGGCACAGCATGCCGTCGAGAGAGACGACCTCTGTCAATTGGGTGAGGCCCGACCACTCCATGTACTTGTCCCATCCCGTGCCGTGGGATGGATCAAACTTCTCAGTCGCAATGTACAGACGTTGCATGAGGTTCCTCGCAGTCCATGCAGAGAGCGTTGTCATGGCAATCTCCGACCATTCGTATTTACGTGTTCCGGTTGAATGTCGGTAGCGCCATGCCGATGTTTGTGGCACCGAGCCTGACGAATTTTGGAGACCACATGACCGAGCCGATCACTCAAAAGCAGCCAGGTTCAGCCGGCGAGACAAAAGACCCCTTCCTCTGGCTGGAGGACAGGACCAGCAAGCAAGCGCTCGACTGGGTGCATCGCCAGAACGAGATCACGGTCGCCGAATTGCAGGGTGATCCATCCTATCAGGCAACGTTCCAGACCGCGCTCGACCTGATGACGGCCGAGGACAATATTGCTGTCGGGGCTGCGATCAACGGCCATGTCTATAATTTCTGGCAGGACCGGACCAATATACTCGGCCTCTGGCGGCGCACCACGGTCGCATCCTACAAGACCGACGAGCCGGAATGGCAGACGATCATCGACTTCGACAGTCTGGCGGCGGAAGAGGGAGTGAAATGGGTGTTCAGCGGCGCCAGCCGGCTCTACCCCGACTTCAGCCGCTGCCTGCTCAGCCTGTCGCCGGATGGCGGCGATGCCAGCGAGATGCGCGAATTCGATATCGAAAGCAGGTCCTTCGTCGATGGCGGTTTTCGGGCTCCTGCCTCGAAATCGAGCTTTAGCTGGCTGGACGAGGACGCAGTTATCGTTTCCGCCGCCTTCGAGGAGAACGACAAGACCCAGTCCGGTTATCCGCGCGTGGTCAAGCTTTGGCGGCGCGGCACGCCACTGGACGAGGCGATGCCGATCTTCGAGGCGCTGAAGCAGGATCTCGCAGCCGGCGGGTCCGTCGAATTCGACGGCGACAAACGCCATGTCTTCCTCGCCCGGACCCTCGACTTCTTCGCCTCGCACAGTTTCCTGCGGCTGCCATCGGGCGAAAACAGGCGCATCCCGCTGCCGGACGACGTCACCGATACAGCGCTGTTCAAGGGCCAGCTCGTCTTCGGCGTGCGTACCCCGTGGACGGCGCCGGACGGCACGCTGTGCAAGCCCGACGGGCTCTATTCACTCGATTTCGAGCGCTGGATCGAAACCGGGCTATTCGGATCCATCGATACCGTGCTCGAGCCGGCGCACCGCGTCTCGATTGCCGGCATTGCCCGCACGCAGGACCGGCTGTTCATCAATTTGATGGACAATGTGCGCGGCAAGGTCATCGCCGGCGAGCGCAGCGGCGGCGGCTGGGAGTTCAAGCCCGTTGCATTGCCCGAAAACGGCAATGTCGGCATCAGCCATGCCGAGCATTTCGGCTCCAGCGTCTCCTTTTCCTTCACCGATTTCCTGACGCCGAGCTCGATCATCTGGTCGGACGACAATGCCGCGACGCTGGCACCGGTGAAATCGCAGCCGGCGCGCTTCGACGCGTCGTCCCTGGTCTCCGAACAGTTCGAGGCACGCTCGAAGGATGGCACGATGATCCCGTACTTCGTGGTCAGGCGGCGCGACTTGGATGGACCCGTGCCGACATTGCTTTACGGCTATGGTGGCTTTGAAGTGCCGCTGTTGCCCGGCTATGCCGGCGTGCGCGGCAGGCTGTGGCTGGAGAAGGGCAATGCCTATGTGCAGGCCAACATCCGCGGCGGTGGCGAGTTCGGCCCGAACTGGCATCAGGCCGCGCTCAAGGCCAATCGCCAGAATGCCTTCGACGATTTCGCTGCGGTCGCGCAAGATCTGGTCAAACGCGGCATCGCTACGCCCGCCACGCTGGGCATCCAGGGCGGATCGAATGGTGGCTTGCTGACCGGCGTCTCGCTGACGCAGCGCCCGGAATTATTCGGCGCGGTGATCATCGACGTGCCGCTGCTCGATATGCTGCGTTACACCGAGCTGCCGCCCGGCGCGTCGTGGATGGCCGAGTATGGCGATCCGGCGAAACCGGAAGAGGCAGCCTGGCTCGCCGCCTATTCGCCCTACCAGCATGTAGACACGGATGCAGCCTATCCGCCAGTGTTGCTGACGACCTCGACCGCCGACGATCGCGTCCATCCCGGGCATGCCCGCAAGATGGCGGCACGGCTGCAGGCGGCCGGCCACGGCAAGACGCTGTTCTTCGAGGAGACCGAGGGCGGCCATGGTGGACGCGGCGATCGGCGGCCGCAGGCCGCACAGGCGGCGATGAAGTACGTCTTCCTGCAGCGGGCCCTGACTGGCACCAATTGACCGGCGTCGCTTGACCGGCACGGCTTGAACTGAGGGCTCGAGGCAGCCTAAGGTACATGCATGGCTCGGCTGGCGAAATCGGGTTGCGCATTTGGGGTGGCGGTGACGCCGTCGTCGCGCACGCTTCGCGCCGAGCTGTTGCGGCTCTGCGCCCGCATCGGCTATTCGCCGCCCGCTGTCCTCTGACGAATCCGCCCCGGCGCGAAAGCTGCCGGATTGGTTCAAGAGGAAAGACCAGACATGACCTACCAGAATTATTCGCTGAAGCAGCTTCAGCAGATTGATGCCGCGCATCACCTTCATCCGTTCACCGACCACAAGGAGATGCGCGAGACCGGCTCGCGCATCATCACCCACGCCAACGGGCCGTTCATCTACGATTCCGAAGGGACGGAAATCCTCGACGGCATGGCCGGGCTGTGGTGCGTCAATGTCGGCTATGGCCGCGACGAGTTGGCCGACGCCGCCTACGCCCAGATGAAGGAATTGCCCTACTACAACTCCTTCTTCAAATGCTCGACGCCGACGCCGGTTCTGCTTGCCAAGAAACTGGCGGAGATCGCGCCGAAGCATATCAACCAGGTGTTCTACGGCTCGTCCGGTTCGGAGGCCAACGACACGGCGCTGCGTCTTGTTCGCCACTATTGGGTGCTTGAAGGCCGACCCGAGAAGAACCGCATCATCTCGCGCAAGATGGGCTACCACGGCTCGACCATCGCCGGCGCCTCGCTCGGCGGCATGGATCTCATGCACAAGCAGCTCGGCGGCGCCGTGCCCAACATCGTCCACGTGATGATGCCCTACGCCTATGAACTGGCACTGCCCGGCGAAAGCGACCATGATTTCGGCCTGCGCGCGGCGAAAGCGGTCGAGGAGGCGATCCTCGAAGCCGGCGCCGATAAGGTGGCCGCCTTCATCGGCGAGCCGGTGATGGGGGCAGGCGGGGTGAAGATCCCGCCGATGGGCTATTGGCCGGAAGTGCAGCGCATTTGCCGCAAATACGATGTCCTGCTGATGCTGGACGAGGTCATTACCGGCTATGGCCGCACCGGCGAGTGGTTCGCCGCACAAGCCTTCGATGTCGAGCCCGACATCATCACCACGGCCAAGGCGCTGACCTCTGGCTATCAGCCGCTGTCGGCGCTGCTGGTCGGCGACCGCATCGCGGCGACGCTGGTCGAAAAGGGCGGCGAATTCTATCACGGCTACACCTATGCCGGGCATCCGGTGGCCTGCGCGGTGGCGCTGAAGAACCTCGAGATCATCGAGCGCGAAGGCTTGGTCGAGCGCGTCAGGAACGATACCGGGCCTTACTTCGCCAGGGCGCTGCAGGAACGTCTCGGTGGGCACGATCTGGTCGGCGAGGTGCGCTCGTTCGGGCTGATGGGAGCGATCGAGATCGTCAAGGACAAGGCAACCAAGGAGCGCTTCCTGCCGGCCGGCAGCGCGGCGGTGATGGTTCGCGACTACGCGATTGCCCGGGGCATGATGCTGCGCGCCACCGGCGACACGATGATCCTGTCGCCGCCGCTGATCTGGACGCGCGAGACGATCGACATGGCCTGCGACCGCATCGGCAGGGCGCTCGACCTGGCCGAGGCAGATTTGCGCAAGCGGTAAGATGGAACGATCGCCGGGCGCCCGGGTAATCGGGCGCCCGGAGATTGAATGCCGCTTTATGGCGAAGCGTTCGCCAGGCGAGGCTGTTGGCGGTATAGACGACCACGCGTGATCACTGGCCCGCCTTGACACCGATGACGTGCCCCTTAGCGTCAGTGACCAACATCCCTTTCGATTGGTCCAAGATCACAACTATGTTGCCGAAAGGATCGCGGACACGGGCGCACCGTCCGACCGCGATCTCGAATGGCGGTTGCACAGCCTCACCGCCGGCGGCCAAGAATTCCTCAAACGCGTCGTCCACGTTATCGACCAGGATATCGGTCTCGGGACCGATATGAAGATGGACAACCAGTTCCGCATCGGTTTCCGGCAGCGCAAAGCCAGCGGCTTCATCGTCCCGCCAAACGAGGGCATGACCGAGCCGATCCCCATAGAACGATACGGCTGCATCGAGATCGCTCACGCGTAATAGATGATTATCGAGCTTGCGGAATAATGGTCTTTTTCGAGGCTCGTGCGCCATTGCGGGACCTCAATATGTGAAGAGATTCGTGCGGCCATATAGCCTTTAACGAAATAGTCTTCGAGACTATGTCTGCAACCGAGTTGCCTTCAAGCTTCGAGCCCGCCCGGTGGAAATGGCGGGGCGTGTCCTGTCGACTTCAACAAGTGATCCGAAAGGCGATGGTGCCTCGGTTTGGATTCGGCTGTGGGTGGAATGTTGCCATTCGTCTCGTCGATGGAAACGAGCAGCAGTAAAGGTGTCATTAGGGTGGCGGGCGGATCGTCCTAGCGATCTGCACTGTATCCATGTTTCCCGGTCCGGTTGCTAGTTGATAGACACGTGCTTTAAGATGGCTGCTTGAAGCGCCGATCGGCCCGTTGCCCGAACGGCTGGTCCGGGAGGGACGCTATGGCCCAGCAAGAGCAGTGGCAGCTGGAAGGCAGCGCTGCGGAACTCTACGAGCGCTACCTGGTTCCGGCAATCACAGCCCAGTGGGCTGCCGACCTTTTGGATCGTGCTGCACCTCAATCTGGTGAGCGGATTCTGGACGTAGCTTGCGGCACCGGCGTGGTGGCACGCTCGGCGGCCGAGCGTATGGGAAATGGGCAGGTCGTCGGCCTCGACATCAACACGGGCATGCTTGCCGTTGCTCGCTCGCTCCCGAGAGGTGCTGGACCGCATATCGACTGGCACGAGGGAAGCGCGCTCGAAATGCCGTTCCCTGACTCCACCTTTGATTTGGTTCTTTGCCAGCTCGGACTGCAGTTTTTTCCGGACCGATCGAGTGCGCTACGTGAGATGTTCCGGGTTCTGGTGCCTGACGGCCGACTGGTCTTAAACGTTTTCAGCGCCATCGAGCACACTCCCGCGGCCAAGGCGTTGGCGGATGCCTTGGATCGACACCTCGGTCCCGGCGCTTCGGCAACGAAACGGTCCGAGCATTCACTCGCCGATGCGGACGAGCTTTACCGATTGGTGGCCGGGGCGGGATTTCGTCAGGTGACCATCCACACGACGACACAGAACATCCGGTTCCCCTCGTCAAAGCAATATGTGCGATTACAGTTGGCAGCGACTCCGCAGGCTGGGCTGGTCAGCGGAATGGAGGCCGGACATCGGGACGCAGTCATCGCAGCGATCACGGCTGATCTAAGTTCTTCGCTGGCAATCTATTCAACTGGAGGGGAGCTGATATTCCCCCAAGAGGCTCACGTCTTGCTCGCACGCAAGTAGCGCAGCTGACGCGCCGGTCGTCAACGTAGGTCAGGACCGCCGCCACGAGGCTGACGATCATCTGGAGTCGCGCCAGGGCGATCGTCTCACTGTCCTTGAAGAGTCCGAAACGCAAAAACCGCGCTCCATCGGAGCGCGGCTTTGCCAGATACGCATGGCGCTTCGCCAACAAAACACTTGCGAAACTTACGGCGAAACTTGCGGGCTCCGGTACGCGAGACCTGATCCGGAGCGCCGGGCGGATGTCCGCCTCGCAATCCGTTTTAAACGCACATCGTTACTGCAAGGTTAGCAAGAGCTTAAGCAAACCTAAACTTGCCAGCTTTCCGCATCAGGATATCGAAAAAACGATGAAATTCGGAGTTTACCCCGTGGCACCGCGCAGGAAATTTATGATGCCGGAAAAATCCGCGCCGGCGTTGCCTTGTGCATTGAACAGCGCATAGAGCTGGGCTGCCTCGGCGGCGAGCGGCGTTACCGCACCGGCGCTCTGCGCGGCCTCCTGCGACAGTTTCAGGTCCTTCAGCATCAGTGCCGCTGCGAAGCCAGGCTTATAGCCATTGTTGGCGGGCGATGTCGGCACCGGGCCGGGCACCGGGCAGTAAGTGGTCAGCGACCAGCACTGGCCGGACGAGGTCGAGGCGACATCGAACAGCGCCTGGTGCGACAGGCCGAGCTTTTCCGCCAGCACGAAGGCCTCGGCAACGCCGATCATCGAAATGCCCAAAATCATGTTGTTGCAGATCTTCGCCGCCTGTCCGGCGCCATCGTCGCCGCAATGAACGATGCGGCCGGCCATCGGCTTGAGGATTGGTTCGGCCTTGGCGAAGGCGTCCTTCGAACCGCCGGCCATGAAGGTCAGCGTGCCGGCCGCCGCACCGCCCGTGCCGCCGGAGACCGGCGCGTCGATCGTCAGCAACCCGTGCTTGGTGGCGATGGCATGGGCCTTTCGGGCCGACTCGACGTCGATGGTCGAGGAATCGATGAACAGCGCGCCTTTTTTCGCCTTGGCCGCGATGTCCGCGTAAACCGACAGCACATGCTTGCCGGCCGGCAGCATGGTAATGACCGCATCGGCATCCTTCACCGCTGCAACGGCATTGGCCATGATGACGACGCCGTGCTCCCTGGCGATGACGAGGTTCTCCGGCACCAGGTCGAAGCCGTGCACGGCATACCCGGCCTTGACCAGGTTGGCGGCCATCGGATTGCCCATATTGCCGAGGCCGATGAAGGCGATGGTGGTCATAATGGCACTCCGTGGTTTGGGTAGGCAGTAGGCAGTAGGCAGTAGGCAGTAGGCAGTAGGCAGTAGGCAGTAGGCAGTAGGCGACCTATTCGGGCGCAAGTTTGCTAATAAGTTGGCGAAGCATTTTTCTGATGCCCTTGATCTTGGCGGTCATCTTTCTGCCTACTGCCTTACCGTCCGATCAGGGCGCGAGCGATGATGACGCGCATGATCTCGTTGGTGCCTTCGAGGATTTGGTGGACGCGCAGGTCGCGCACTAGCTTCTCGATGCCGTAATCGTGCAGATAGCCGTAGCCGCCATGCAGTTGCAGCGCGTCGTTGGCAACGTTGAAGCCGGTGTCGGTGACGAAGCGCTTGGCCATAGCCGACCATTTCGAGGCATCCGGTGCCTTGCGGTCGAGCTTCGAAGCGGCGGTGTAGAGAAAGATGCGCGCTGCCTGCAGTTCGGTCTCCATGTCGGCGAGCTTGAACTGCAGCGCCTGGAACTGGTTGATCTTCGAGCCGAAAGCCTTGCGCTCGGCGGTGTAGGCGAGCGCCCTGTCGAGTGCCGATTGCGCGCCGCCGAGCGAGCAGGCGGCGATGTTCAACCGGCCGCCGTCAAGCCCGGCCATGGCGATGCCGAAGCCGGCGCCTTCGACTGAGAGCAGGTTTTCCGCCGGCACCTTGCAATCCTCGAAAACGACCTGGCGGGTCGACTGCATGTGCCAGCCCATCTTGTGCTCGTTGGCGCCGAAGGAAAGGCCCGGCGCATCGTTCGGCACGACGAAGGTGGAAATGCCTTTTGGCCCGTCGGCCCCGGTGCGCGCCATAACGACATAGAGGTCGCTGTCGCCGGCGCCGGAGATGAACTGCTTGGCGCCGTTCAGCACATAGTCGCCCCCGCTCTTTGTCGCGCGCGTCTTCAGCGCCGCCGCATCCGAGCCCGAACCCGGCTCGGTCAGGCAATAGCTGGCCAGCCATTCCATCGAGGTCAGTTTGGGCAGGAAGCGCCGGCGCTGTTCGTCGCTGCCGAAGCGGTCGATCATCGATGCCACCATGTTGTGGATCGAGATGAAGGCGGAAAACGCCGGATCGGCGCGCGAAAGCGCCTCGAAGATCAGCACGGCGTCGAGCCGGCCGAGTCCCGAGCCGCCGACATCGTCGCGGACATAGATGCCGCCAAGGCCGAGAGGGCCTGTCTCGCGGATCACATCGGCGGGGAAATATTTGTTGCGATCCCAGTCGAGTGCGTTCGGCGCCACACGGTCGGCGGCGAAGGCCTCGGCCATCTCCTGGATGGCGCGCTGGTCCTCGTTGAGTTCGAACTGGCTGGTGCCCGCATCGACAGCGGCGTCCATGGCGTGCTCCCTGATGTTTCCGGCCTTCTGGCCTGTCGTTTTTGGCTTTGCGCTCAGTCCAATCTAGACCAATGATGCCGCCGCGCAACCCGACCGTCTGCTCAGCCGCTGTGCGCGGATGCGCTTTGGAGCAAAGTGTGACGACAAATTTCGACGAACTGCTTGGACGCTTCCATGCCTATCTCCAGACGTTCGACGATGCGCTGGTGCGCGACGCCGTGGCCCGGATCGGCTGGGACATGCCGGCCCGGCCGCTCGAGCCGCATGCACTGCCTTGTCTCGTCCAGCTCGACCGGATCGTCGAACTCGCTCCCGCTGCGGCCAAGCCGCTGGCGCGGCTGGTTGCGGGGCGTCGCGGCGATCTGCGCTGGGGCCAGACCTATGGTGAAGCGGATTTCGGCAGGATTTTCATGGAGAATTACGGCTGGCTGGAGGTGTTCGGCACACGCGGCCATTTCGTCAATGAAGAGGTCGCCGGCGGTCTGCTGATCCTTGGACCCGACATCGTCTACCCCGATCACCACCACGTCGCGGAGGAGATCTACATCCCGCTGACCGGCGGCGCCGAATGGCGCATGGGCGATGGCGGTTTTCACCTTCGATCGGCGGGCGAGGTGATCCACCATGCCTCTGACGTCAGCCACGCCATGCGCACCTGCAGGGAGCCGCTGTTGGCGCTCTATCTCTGGCGCGGTGGGCCACTGGCGGCCAAGTCGACGATCACCGGAACCGTTGCGCAGGGCAGGGGCTGATATGGCCAAGGCGATCATGCTGCAGGGCACGGGTTCGGATGTCGGCAAGACGGTGCTCGTCGCCGGCCTCTGCCGCGCGGCGAAGAAGCGTGGCTTGAAAGTGCGGCCGTTCAAGCCGCAGAACATGTCGAACAACGCGGCCGTCGCCGATATTCCCGGCGTTTCAGGCGGCGGTGAGATCGGCCGCGCCCAATGGCTGCAGGCGATCGCCTGCGGCGTGCCGCCCACCATCCACATGAACCCGGTGCTGCTCAAGCCGCAGACCGATGTCGGCGCTCAAGTCGTCGTGCAGGGCAAGGTGTTCGGCGAGGCGCGGGCGCGCGACTACCAGGCGCTGAAGGGCCGGCTTATGGATGCGGTGCTGGACTCCTGGGCAAAGGTTGGCGAGGGCGCCGATCTGGTCATTGTCGAGGGCGCGGGATCGCCGGCCGAAATCAATCTCAGGAGCCGCGACATTGCCAATATGGGCTTTGCGACGCGCGCCGGCGTGCCGGTGATCCTGGTCGGCGATATCGATCGCGGCGGCGTCATCGCCTCGGTCGCGGGCACCCACCTGATCCTGCCGGACGAGGACCGCCGCATGATCGTCGGCTATCTCATCAACAAGTTCCGCGGCGATATCTCGCTGTTCGACGATGGCATCGAGGCGATCGAAAAATTCACCGGCTGGCGCTGTTTTGGCGTCGTGCCGTGGCTGAAGGCGGCGGCGCGGCTGCCGTCGGAAGACTCCGTCGTGCTCGAACGGCTGTCGTCCGGCGAGAAGCGCGCGCTGAAGATCGCCGTGCCGGTGCTCTCGCGCATCGCCAATTTCGACGACCTCGACCCGCTCAAGGCCGAACCGCAGGTCGAGGTGGTGTTCGTGCCGCCTGGCCAGCGCCTGCCGCAGGATGCAGGTCTGGTGGTCATTCCCGGCTCGAAGTCGACGATCGGCGATCTCCTGAAATTCCGCGAGAACGGCTGGGACCGCGACCTTGCCGCGCACAGGAAACGCGGTGGCCATATCGTCGGCATTTGCGGCGGCTTCCAGATGCTCGGTCATATCGTGCGCGATCCCGACGGCGTCGAGGGCAGCGCTACCGAGACGCAAGGCCTCGGGCTGCTCGACGTCGAAACGGTGATGGAGCCGGAAAAGACGGTGCGCAACGTCAGCGCGCGCTCGGTGCAATTCGATCTGCCGCTCGAGGGCTACGAGATCCATCTCGGCCGCACCACCGGTCCGGATATGCTGCGGCCGTCCGCCGTTATCAACGGCATCGATGACGGCGCTATCTCGGTCGACGGCAAGGTATTAGGCACCTATATGCACGGGCTGTTTTCCGCCGATGCCTTCCGGGCGAAATTCCTCGAAAGCCTCGGCGTCAAGGGCGGCGGCATCGACTACCGCGCCGAGGTCGAACGGGCACTGGACGAGATCGCAGCCGAGCTGGAAACCCACCTCGACTGCGACGCCATCTTTGGGCTGGCGCGTTAGCTGGCAGCTTCGTCAGCCTTCGGCCAGTAGGTGCCGAACGACCAGACATTGCCTTCCGGATCGCGGCAGATGAATTCGCGGCTGCCATAATCGCGGTCGGTGAGTTCTTCCAGAATCTCGGCGCCGGCCGTTTTTGCCCGAGCGTATGCGGCGTCTGCGTCCTCGACGGCAACATAGATCGATGTACCGCCGCCAGAGCCGGGCGCACCGACCATCTTGCCGTAGGCGTCATCGCGCGCCGTGCCGAGCATGATGATCGAGGAGCCGAATGCGAGTTCGGCGTGGTGCACCACGTCGCCTTCGCCATAGCGGGCGCGGACGCTGAAGCCGAAGGCCTCGCCCAGCCAGTCGATCATCTTGCCGGCATTCCTGTAGCGCAGCGCCGGATAAAGCCGCGGTGGTTCGGTGGTGTTCGGCATGGCTGATCTCCTTCAGCGGGTTGGTCGATAACCCAGTCTGGGCGAAGGCCGGTCGTGCGTCTTGAAGAAATGTTACCTCGCGCCAAGCGCCGTCGGCGTTATGCCTGCGAGGTCGCGGAACTCGCGCACCAGATGCGCCTGATCGGCATAGCCGCAGTCGGCGGCGATGTCGGCCCAATCGCTGTTGACCTGTCTCGACAGGCCGAGCGCATGGTTGAAGCGGACAATGCGCGACAGCGTTTTTGGGCCGGTTCCGATCGCGTCCGAAAATTTTCCGGCAAGATGCTTGCGGCTCCAACCCAGCTTGTTGGCAAGCAATGAGACGCGAATCCGGCCACCTGTCGTGACGATCGTCTGGTAGGCCCAGGCTATTTCGGCTTGAGTGCGGTCCGCCGTTGCCAACCGGTCCGCGACGAAGGCCTCGGAGATGGCAAAGCGTGTGCTCCAATCCGGTGCATTGCCAAGCCTTTCGCGAAGCGCGATGCCTTCAACGCCAAGCACGTCATCGAGCCCGACCATGCGGTCGGTCAGCTCGCTCATCGGCCGGCCGAAGAAGCGACGGGCGCCGAGCGGCGTGAAATTGATCTGCACACAACAGGCGCCGCCGAAGGATTCGATCACCACCGGCCCGGCGTAGAGGCCGGCGGCAAAACTGCCGAAGCGGTCATTGTCGCTTGGGTCCTTGCCGAGCCCGATGGCAAAGGGTTCGGCAAAGCTGATGACCAGCGGCACGGTCAGCGAGGCATATTCGACGACACGGAAATGGCCTGGCATGGTTTCGCGAAAGCCGCATATGTCGGTGACGGCGCCCTGAAGCCGATGACTGGGCGCGCGCCGCACCATCTCGAACCGATCGAGCCCTGTTCTGTCGTGGGGGCTGCCGTCTTCGCTGGCGGGCATGTGCTTTCCCTCGTCCAGGAATTCTAACAGACCATCCTGCAGAATCAAAAGCGCCCCGCTTTTTGCCGGGCGCTCCGAGTTGCCTGAGATTCTGAATTGTCTGGACGTGTTTAAGCGCCGCGCATCAGGCAGCCGGCGGCCAGCACAATGTAGGCGATGACGACAATCCACGCGGCATTCAAAGGGATAAACGCAAGAACGCCAAGCGCGGCGAGAACGCCGATGATGGCGATGACAAGGGATATGATGAAAATAAGCTGGGTAGGCGCACTAAGATTCATGTTCGGTCCCTCCTCAACATGATTCGTACAGCGGCATAGTATCAGTCGCGCGGTCACACACCAATGAGCCCACGCAGCCGGCTTGCCGGATTGGCCGGCAGTTTCCGGCGACAGAATATGGCGGGTTCCACCATGCGCACCCCGTTTGCGCCAAGCCGATTCCGCGCTACCTTCCCGACGAATCGGAAGGGGCTGACGGCGATGGGATTGCTGGACCAGATACGCTCGATCTTCGACGGCGATCCCGGCGTGCGCAAAGTCGCGGACGATCCGGTGCTGTCGGCAGAGCTGCTGATGCTGTTCCGCATGATCCTGGCCGATGGGTCGGTCAGCGAAAGCGAAATGACCGCCTTCAGGCGTATCTGCCGGGACGCCTTCGGCATTCCCGAAACCAGCATCGACAGCGTTATCGAATATCTCAACGAGTTCGGCTACGAGACCAACGGCTCGCAGGCCGTCGCCCAGTTTCGCGACCTCGACGTCGAGCGGCGCAAGCTGCTTGCCCGCCACATGGCCGAGATCGCCAAGGCCGATTCGCAACTTGCCGGGAGCGAGATGCAGCTGTTGCGCCGCACGCTCGACCTGCTCGACATCAGTCCGGTCGATGTGGTGAAGCCGCAAGACTGAGGCATCAGCTGGGCGAACGCGATAAAAGTGCACTGTCACCGTAATTCACGGAAGTTCACTCAGGGCAGCAAAACAGCGACACAAAAAAGCAGCGGAGAAAGAGCAAAATCCACTGTCCGCGAGAGCCCAAATTTCGTGCGCGCAAACCGGATTCGATGACAAAATTTGCAGGCCGCGAACGCAAAATTCTACCCGCGCGAAGCACTATCAGAGGCAAAAATCAGCATGCAGAACAGCCAAAAATCGCTGCGCGGGCCCCAGGTGTCCTCTCTATTTGATCGTCAATCGACCGGTTAAATGCAACAATAGAAACAGCGCAAAGGACACAGTAACGGCAGCGAGAACTGCGATGCACGCCTTTCTTTCGGTCGGCTTGGCGTATCGCATCAGTATCAAGAGACCAAAAATGGAAGCCAGCGGAATCAGGTATTGCCTGACTAATTCGGGCTCCCCAATCCAAGCTCCGGGTACATCGTAGCGGAACATGTGCCAGATCAGTGAAGCAGTCAGTGCCGCATGCATCAATGCCAGCAGCCCAAGTACAGCGATGGCAATCCACTTCAGTATCGTCACCATCTTTCGCCCCCACAGGATCGGGCGACAGGTCAACACGCCCACCAAAATCAAAGCCTCTCCACACACCCGCCAACGTCGCCGTCGTCCCCGTAGTGACAGGACCATCCGGCCCCAGACTCACATAAGAATTACGGTGACAGTGCACTTTTCCTTTCCCGGCAGCCGTGTCTTTCCTGTTTCACAGCTTATCCGGTTTGCTCGGCAATCCGGTCTAAAAATGCGTCGCTGCCGACCGGCCAACCGATACTATCGGCCTTTCAGGCAAATCGAACAGTCCCGCCTACGATGACAGCCGGTTCTCCTTTGACATTCGTAACGCTTTCGGGTGTCGGACGTACGGTGCATTTTGGCAAGCGCGCCTCAGGCTTTGGCCCGGCCGACATCAGGATCAGCCGCACACGGTTCTGCATCGGGCACTACGCCCAGATGCCGATTTCGGCGACGCAGCAATGCAACTCGAGCCATACGGTCAGTCTACACGGCGATAGCGACCACAGCAAAAAAGTGCATTGTCACCGTAATTCAGACAACGTTTTATCTGCAGCCTTCGACTGCACGCCAACACAGATTGTGTTGGAAAACTTTTCTGCTGAAATATTCGCAACGTCTATCAGGCTGTTTACATTGGAGACTTTCTTTCCAAATACGACATTGTCTCAATCAGTCGCTTTCTAACAAACTCGACGTCAAAAAGAAATTCTCCACCACCAGGCCTATATCTAGCAAGAATCTCTATTGTTTCTTGTATAAAACCGTCGTAACCAAAATTGTCACCTAAGTTAGACTCAATTTTATTGACCAAACTTATACTTGTATCCTCCGTTGACGTGAACTTAACAACCATATTTTTTAATGACATTGTTTTACTCACCATCCAAAGAAGTCGCCAATAGTTCTAACACCTTGCCGTCTGCAGCCGTTTCGCGACCGCCCGGTGCAGGTCGGGGGCGCTAAGCAAGCCCGAATGCCAGGACCAGGAAGCCCATCGCTCCGAACCCGGCGTGGATAACGATCCCGGCCCATGTGCTGCGCCGCCGCTGGACGACATAGGGCAGCAGCAACGTGATCGGCACAAGGGTCAACAGGACTTGCCAGGGGAAGGCAGCGTGGAACAGCAACCACAGGATCCCATTGACCAGCCAGGCTCGCCTGCCGAAAGCAATCTCTTGCCGCGGCAGCGCGAACCCCCGCCAGACAAACTCTTCCCCAACGATGTTCAGCACAAAAAACGGAAGCCACGCGCCGAGGATCCAGTAGCGGCCGGGACCGAGCGGCTCGAAAGCCATGAACGAGGGATTGAAATTCGCCCCGTCTTGCAGCATCCGGAGCGCGCCGCCGATGCCGCCGGTCAGCACGCCGACGGCCGCCAGCCCTCCAACAGCCCAGAGCCAGTCGCCGCCATTCATCGGGCGAAGCCATAGCCGCGCGGCCAACGACCCCGGCAGACGCCGTTCCCGATACAACAGCAGGGCAGCTGCGAGAAGCAGAGGGCCAAAAAGGACGATGCTTGCGGCCAGGAACCACATCGCCACAGGCTCTGCCCCCGTGGCGGAGACGAACGCCGGGACGGCTACCCGCGTTGTCAGGAACAGCAGCAGGGCACCCGCGCCGAACAGAGCAGCGGAGCCGCCCAGGGCCAGCGGAGGAACCCGATCAGGCTCCGGCCCGTCGCGCCTTTCATAACCGTTTGCTGTCAATGACCATTCTCCCGCCCGTGCGCCGAGCGAATAAAGTCTGCTCACCCCTGTTCCTGCAGTCTTTTCGCAATTGCCCGATGCAAATCGGGAGCGGCGGCGACCAGCGCCTTGGCCGCTTCGGATTGCGGGTGGTCGAGCACTTCGCTCGTCCTGCCGCGCTCGACGATCTTGCCGTCATGCATGACCATCACTTCGTCGGTGATGGCGCGGGCGACGGTCAGATCATGGGTGATGAACAGATAGGCGATGCCGAGTTTCTGGTTGAGCTCGGCGAACAGGTCGAGAATCTGGGCGCGGATCGAGACGTCGAGCGCCGAGACCGGCTCGTCGGCGACGACCAGCTTCGGCCGGGTGATGATGGCGCGGGCGATCGACAGGCGCTGGCGCTGGCCGCCCGAAAACTCGTGCGGGTATTTGTCCATGTCGCCTCGTGAGAGGCCGACCTCGTGCAGCGCACGCGCCACCATCTCGCGCCGCGCGGCGGGCGCCGGCGTCTTCTCCAGCACATACAGCGGCTCTGCCACCAATCTTTCGACCTTCTGGCGTGGGTCGAAGGAGCCATACGGGTCCTGGAACACGACCTGCATGTCGCGCCGTGCCGGCTTCAGCTCCGCTTCGCTCTTGCCGGTGAGGGTGTCGCCACGGAAGCGGATCGTCCCGGCGGTCGGCCTATCCAGCGCCAGGACCATGCGGGCAAGCGTCGACTTGCCACAGCCGGAACGGCCGACCAGCGCCACCGACTGGCCGGGCGCAATCGAGAACGAGACATCGTCGACGGCGCGGATCGGAGCTGCGCGTTTCAACAGCGCTATGCGCCGTCCCGGATAATCGCGCGTCACGCTGTCTACCTGAAGAAGAGGTTTACCTTGCCCGACCTCATGTGTCTTGGCCCGCGCGGGCACATGCATCGAGGCCTGCGCCAGCTGTCGCGTGTAGGGATGAAGCTGTTCGGACAGCGTGCACGCGGTATCGCCGGCCTCCATCACCTCGCCATGGCGCAGGATGGTGATGCGGTCCGCCATCTCGGTCACCACTGCGAGGTCGTGCGAGATGAGCAGAAGGCCCATGCGGTTTTCCGCTACGAGGTCGCGCAGCAGGTCGAGGATCTGCGCCTGCAGCACCACGTCGAGCGCCGTCGTCGGCTCGTCGGCGATCAGCAGCTTGGGTTTCAGTGCACAGGCAATGGCAATGACAACGCGTTGGCGCTGGCCGCCGGAGAGTTCGTGCGGATAACGCGACAGCGGGAATTGTGCTGCCGGCAGGCCGACCCGGTCGAGCATTTTTCGCGCTCGTTCCTCGGCGTCGGCGCGGCTCGCCCTGGTGTGCCAGCGAATACCCTCGGCGACCTGCTCGCCGATGGTCTTGACCGGGTTGAGCGCCGTCATCGGCTCCTGGAACACCATGCCGATGTCGTCGCCGCGCAGTGCGCACATCTGGTCCTCGCTGGCGGCAAGGATGTCGATGCCGTCGAAGGTGATGCGGCCGCTGGCGTGTGCCGCCCAGGGCAGAAGCTGCATCACCGTAAGCGCCGTCATCGATTTGCCGGAGCCGGATTCGCCAACCAGCCCCATCACTTCGCCGGCCGCGACGGAAAAATCGACGTCTCTGAGGATAGCGGTGTCGCCGATGGTCAGCGACAGCTTGTCGATTTCGAGCAGGCTCATCGCTGCCGCCGCGATTTCGGATCGAGGATGTCGGCGATGCCGTCGCCAAGCAGGTTCAGGCCAAGCACGGTGACGACAATCGCCATGCCAGGAAAGATCGCCATCCACGGCGCCACCACCATGCGGGTCTGGGCGTCGAACAGCATGCGGCCCCAGCTCGGCATCGGCGGCTGGGTGCCCAGCCCGACATAGGAAAGCCCGGCTTCGGCCAGTATGCCCAGCGCGAACTGGATGGTGCCTTGCACCAGCAGCAAGGTGGCGATGTTGGGCAGCACATGTTCGATGCTGATCAGCGTCCTGCTCTTGCCGGCGGCGCGGGCGGCGAGGATGAATTCGCGCGGCCAGATCGCCAAGGCGCCGGCCCGGGCCACGCGCGCGAACACCGGGATGTTGAAGATGCCGATGGCAATGATGGCGTTGAACGCGCCCGGCCCGAAGATGGCGGTGATCATGATTGCCGAAAGCAGCGCCGGAAAGGCAAAGACCAGGTCGTTCAGCCGCATCAGCACGTCGTCGGCGAAGCCGCCGCGCGCCGCGGCAAAGGCGCCGAGCGGCACACCGATGCCCATGCCGATGCCGACCGCCACCAGAGCCACTGCAATCGAATTGCGGGCGCCGACCATGATCATCGACAGGATGTCGCGACCGAAATGGTCCGTGCCGAACCAGTGCGCCAACGATGGCGCCTGGGTCTTGTCGGAAATGACCAGCCTGGTGACGTCGTAAGGCGTCCACAAGAAGGAGAGGATCGCGACCGCAGCCACCAGTGCGGTGACGACGAAGCCGGCGAGGAACGAACGGTTTCGAAACGCCTTGGCCAGGATGCTGGCAAGGTTCTCGTCGGGGATGTCTATGTGCAGCGTCATTGCCTGCCTCTCAGGCGCGGATCGACCACCGCATAGGAGAGATCGACAACGAAATTGACGACGATGACGGCGGCAACCAGCAGCATGACGACGCTCTCGACCACGATCAGGTCACGCTGGTTGATCGCCTGGAACACCAGCCGGCCGAGGCCAGGCAAATAGAAGACGTTCTCGATGATGATGGTGCCGGCAAGCAGGAAAGCGAATTGCAGGCCTAGAATGGTGACCACCGGGATCATGGCGTTGCGCAGCGCATGCCGCCACAAGACAAGGCGGTAGGGCAGGCCCTTGGCGCGGGCGGTTCGGATGTAGTCCTCGTTCAGCACTTCGATCAGCGCCGAGCGAGTGACCCGGGCGAGGATTGCCGCCTGCGGCAGAGCGAGAGCGACCGCCGGCAGAAGCAGCGATTTCAGCGCCGGCCAGACGCCGGCGCCCCAGCCGGGAAAGCCGCCGCCAGGCACCAGCCGCAGCCAGACGGCGAAAAGATAGATCAGCATCAGCGCAAACCAGAAATTTGGCACGGCGACGCCAAGCTGGGCGGCACCCATCGCGATCGTGTCGCCGGTGCGGCCGCGCCGGCTGGCGGAAAACAGTCCGACCGGAATGGCAATGACGGTGGACAGCGCCAGCGCCATCAGTGCCAGCGGCAGAGAGACGACGAGGCGCTCACGGACCAGATCGATGACCGGCACCGAATAGGTGTAGGAACGGCCGAAATCGAGGCTCAGCAAGCCGCCGGCCCAATGCAGATAGCGCAGCACGACGGGAGCGTTGAGACCCATCTGGTTGCGCAGCAATTCGATCTGGTCGGCGCTGGCGTTCAGGCCAAGCATCAGCCGCGCCGGGTCGCCGGGAATGATCTCCAGCACGGCAAAGACCACCATGGAGGCCAGAACCAGCGTGACGACGGCGATGGTGAGGCGCTTGAGGAGATAGGCGGTCATGGACGTTGAGGAACCGCTGTGTTGCCGGACAAAACCGGGCGAAGCTTGCGTTCCCGCCCACCCCCCTCTGTCCTGCCGGACATCTCCCCCTCAAGGGGGGAGATTGAGCCCTCATCGCCGCTTTCGCTAACCACTAGCGTTGCAAGGACAGTGCCAGCGTGGAAACTGCCAATCTCCCCCCTTGAGGGGGAGATGCCCGGCAGGGCAGAGGGGGGTGGGCGGGAACGCAAGCTTCGCCTCTTTGCCCAGCGACCCCTCAATCCGTCCACTTCACGTTGGTCAGGTCGTTGGCCTGGATCGGGGCGTTTTCCCACAGGCCCTGCAGTTTGGCGTCCCAGACGCCGACCTTCGGCAGCTCGTAGAGGAAGCCGACCACGGCGTCATCGGCCAGGACCTTCTGCGCCTCGCCGAGCAGCGTAATGCGCTTGGCCTCGTCGGAGGTAAGGTTCAGCTCGTCGATGATCTTGTCGAAGGCCGGATTGTCGTAGTTGAAGTAATAGTCCTTGCGCGAATAGATATCGATGTCATTGGGCTCTGTATGGGAAACGATGGTGAGGTCGTAATCCTTCTTGGTGAAGACCTGGTCCAGCCACTGCGCCCATTCGACCGGGATGATCTCGAGATCGATGCCGATTTCGCGAAGCTCGGAGGCGATGATCTCGCCACCAAGCCGCGCATAGGAGGGCGGCGGCAGCTTGAGCGTCGCCTTGAAGCCATTCTCCAGGCCGGCTTCCTTTAGCAACTCCTTGGCCTTCTCCACATTGTGCGGATAGAGGCCGGTGAGGTCGACATAGGCCTTGCTGGCGGGCGACATGTGCGAGCCGATCGGCACGCCGAGGCCGGCCGAGGCGCCGTCGATGATCGCCTTGCGATCGAGCGCAAAAGAAATCGCCTGCCTGACCTGCAGCTTGTCGAAGGGCGGCTTCTTGTTGTTGATCGACAGGATGGTTTCACCCTCGGTCGAGCCGATCACCACCTTGAAGCGTGGGTCGTCCTTGATCTGGGCGAAGCTGTCGGGGTCGAAGAACGGAAAGGCCTGGACGTCGCCGGAAAGCAGCGCCGGAACGGCTGCGGCAGCATCTGGAATGATGCGGAACTCGGCCTTGTCGAGAAACACCGGGGCGCCCCAGTAATTGTCCGATTTGACCAGCGTGATCGATGAGCCCTTGGCCCAGTTCTGGAATTTGAACGGGCCGGTGCCAACAGGCTTTTCCTTGTTGGTGTCGGCTGTCTCAGGCGCCACGATAACCGCGTCGCCCCAGCCCATATTGTAGAGGAAGGAGCCCTGCGGGTTCTTCAGCGTGACCGTCACCGTCGTGGGATCGACGACCTCGACCTTGTCGATGGCGGCAAACAGGCCCTTTTGCGCGTTGACGGAATTGTCGGCGCGGGCGCGGTCGAGCGAGAATTTCACGTCGTCGGCGTTGAAGTCGGTGCCGTCATGGAATTTCACGCCGGTATGCAGCTTGAAAGTGTAGACCTTGCCGTCGTCGGAAATGCTCCAGCTTTCGGCGAGATCGGGCAGCACTTCGCCGTTCGGGCCGATGCGGGTCAGGCCCTCGAAGACATTGGCATAGAGCACCTCGTCGATCGCCGCGGCGGCGCCTGCGGTCGGGTCGAGATGCGGGGGCTCGAGCGTAATGCCGATGACCAGGTCGGTGCGCGCGGCCATCGCCGAGGTTCCGGCCGCCAACGCCAGCGCCGCAGCGGCCAGAATGGTTTTCCACAATTTCATCGTGCAACTCCCCATATGCTAAAACACGTGCTCAAACCCGGCGGATAGAAGCGTGAATTCGCCGCCGAGTAAATTGCGTTTCGTACCGTCCGCCGACGCCGGGAGGAATGTTTTTCCGCCCATCGCCGGATCATCGCGGGCCGGCGCCCCTCAGCAGCACGTCGAGGCCGATGGCCATCACCTTTGCCGAGTCCAGCATGTCGGCAATGCCGACCCATTCGTCGGGCCGGTGGGCGAGGTCGAGAATGCCCGGGCCATAGGCGATGCAGTCATAGATGTGGCCGATGCGGGCGATGTGCTTCTGGTCGTAGGTGCCGGGCGAAATCACATAATCCGGCTCGCGGTCGAATATCTCCATGATGCCTTGCGCGACCGCCTTAACCACCGGCGCATCGCGCTCGGTCATCAGCGGCAGCACCTCCATCAGATCGCGGATTTCGTAGTCGAACTTTTTGCGCTCGCGCTTCAGCCGTTCGAGGATATCGGTCACCTCTGTCTTGACCGTAGCGAGATCCTCTTCGAGCAGGAAGCGGCGGTCGATAGTCAGCCGGCAGGAATCGGGCACGTTGGGCGAGGGCAGCCCGGGCCGGAAATCCTCCGTCTGGCCGCCATGGATCGAGTTGATGTTCATGGTCGAGCGTTTTGCGCCTTCGGGCACGACCGGCATGCGCGTCATCTTGCGGTCGAGCGCCGGAAACAGCTCATCCTCGAAGGCCCGCAGCACGGCGCCCATATGGCGCACCGCATTGTCGCCGAGGAACGGCATCGAGCCGTGCGCGATCTCGCCCTTGGTCTCGATCTCCGCCCACCAGACGCCGCGATGGCCGAGGCAGATGCGGTCCTTGTTGAGCGGCTCGGGAATGATGACGTGGTCGACCTTCGGCCTGGAGAAATAGCCGAGCTTGGCCAGATGGGCGACGCCGCCAAAGCCGCCGGACTCCTCGTCGACCGTCCCCGAAATCTCGATGGCGCCGGGAAAATCGGGAAAGACCTCCATGAAGGCTTCAGCGGCGATGATCGAGGCGGCAAGCCCGCCTTTCATGTCGCAAGCACCGCGGCCATAGACCTTGCCATCCCTGACGATGCCGGCGAACGGATCGAGGCTCCAGCCGTCGCCGGGCTCGACCACGTCGATATGCGAATTGAAGTGCACGCAAGCACCCGGCGCCCGGCCATCGAAACGGGCGACGACGTTGACGCGCGGGTAACGGTCAGTGTCGCCGGGCGTCCCTTCGGCACGGATGAATTCGATCTCAAAACCACGCTTCTTCAACCGCGCGCCGATATATTCGGCACATGGCCGATAGGCTTCGCCGGGCGGATTGATGGTCGGAAAGCGGATCAGATCCGCGGTCAGTGCAACCAGATCATCGGCTCGGTCATCGATTGCCTTGAGGAGCCGTTCGTTCGGTTCGTTCATTCGGTGAATTGAGCAGCGGATGAGGCGGTTTTGCAAGCCCGATGGCGAATTGCCAGGCGATTGCGTGTCGTTACGGCAACTATTGCGGGAAATCGTTCAAATTCGCTGCTTTGGATTGGTGAAATCGTCAGGGAGTGGGTGTTAGCTCGCTGGCTTGCCATCAAAACGCTGGAGAACAGCGTGACGGCAGGCAGGCAAGGGGCATCAAAGGGGTTTGATTGCATGAAAAACACTGTTCTCATGGCAGCGGCATTGATGGCGATGCTCTTCGGTTCGTCGTTCGAGAGCCGGGCGGCCAGCCTGGTCGCGAACATCGATATTTCCTCACAGACGATGACGGTAAGATACGGGCTTTCGTATTACCGGTGGAGCGTTTCCACCGCCCGCAAAGGCTACATCACGCCGCGCGGCAGCTATCGTCCACAGCGGACGGCCCGGATGTGGTATTCGCGCAAATACGACATGTCGCCGATGCCCTATTCGGTGTTCTTCCGCGGCGGCTATGCTATCCACGGCACCGGCGCGATCCGGCAATTGGGGCGCCCGGCATCGCATGGCTGTGTGCGCCTCCACCCCAGCAACGCCGCCGCGTTCTATTCGATGGTGCGCAAAGCCGGCTTCGGCAATACGCGGATCCTCGTGACGAATTAGGGCCTGTCCTGGGCCCGAAATAAAAACCCGCCGGAACGGCGGGTTCGTCGGGGCCAAATGGCACCATAGCGAGATTAGTAGCATAGCTGCCGGCACAAAGCAAGAACAAAATAGCGTTTGTGCCCAAATGATGGTTCCGCTCAGGCGGCTTTGTCGCGCACTGTCGGCGGCCGACGCTTTTTGCGGCCGCTGATCTCCCAGCGCTTGTGGAACCACATCCACTGGCCGGGGTCTTCTCGCACCCAGCGCTCGACCACGTCGTTGAGAAGCTGGGTGGTGGCGCGGACGTCGACACTGCCGCCGACGGTGCGCGGCAAGGTGAGCTTGTCCTCGATCTCGAGCCGGAAACGGTTGTTCGGCAGGCGCACGCAGCGCGCCGGGTAGACATCGCAATCGTAGTGCCGCGCCAAGGTGCCGAGAACCCGGTTGCTCTCGCACGGGCGGCCGAAGAATGTCGTCTCGAGCCCGCCCGTGAATTTCTGGTCGACCAGCACGCCGATATTGCCGCCTTTCTCGAGGATGGCCGCAAGCGCGAACGAGGCGCCGGTCGAAGACGGCAGCAGCGATCCCATGCTCGAGCGGCGGGTCGAGAGGATGTAGTCGGCGAGGTAAGGGTTGTTGGGCGGGCGAAAGAGCGCCGTGATGTTCATGCCGAAGGTCGCCGCCGCCACTGGCAGCAGCTCGAAATTGCCGAGATGCCCGGTGAAGACGATGTGCGGCTTGTCCTCGCCGGCAATGCGCACGAAATGCTCCACGCCCTTGACCTCGACGCGGCCCGGCTTCGTCGCAGCCGGATCATAATCGAACAGAGCATCGAGGAAGATATATTCGGCGGCGAGGCGAGCCATGTTGCCCCACATGTCGGAAGCGATCGCCTCGATCTCGGCGTCGCTCTTTTCGGGATAGGCCTTGCGCAGATTGTCGACAGCAACCTTGTGACGCTGCACCCAAGGGCCGATGCGGCGGGCGGCGCTGTCGGCGAAATTGAGCGCCCTGTCGGGCGGCAGCAGGCGCAACGCGGAGATGATGATCATCGCGACGCGCGCGACCAGCCAGTAGTTGAACTGGCGAAGCCGCCTGCCATAGCGGAATCCCACGTCCCTGCGGATCTTCCTGAAGGCGTTGCCGATCATTTCAGCCGACGCGCAGGATGATCTTGCCGAAGACGTCGCGGCCTTCCATGCGCTTCAGCGCCGCATCGATGCCGTCGAAGCCGACCTCGGTGTCGATCACCGGCGCGACCAGGCCCGACGCCATTTTCTGCATGGCGTCGGCCATGTTTTCCATGCGGCAGCCAAACGAGCCGAGCAGGTTCAGTTGCTGCTGGAACAACTGCATCAAATTGATCTGCGTCGACACGCCCGAGGTCGAGCCGCAGGTGACCAGCCGGCCGCCGCGTTTAAGGCACAGCATCGAGGCGGCAAAGGTGTCGGCACCGACATGCTCGAACACCACGTCGACGCCCTTCTTCTTCGTCAGCTTGCGCACGACGCCTTCGAAGCGGTCGTCGCGGTAATTGATGACGTGGTCGGCGCCGAGCGCCTTTGCCTTGTCGATCTTGTCGTTCGAGCCGACGGTGGTGATGACCGTGCAGCCCATCTTCTTGGCCAGCTGAATCGCGGCGGAGCCGATGCCGGAGCCGCCGGCATGGACCAGTATCGTCTCGCCGGGCTGCAGCCGGGCATTGTCGAACAGCATGTGCTCGACCGTGCCGAAGGTGACAGGCGCCACCGCCGCGCCGATCTCGCTCACGCCGGGCGGGGCAGCGACGAGCAGGCGCGCCGGCAGGTTGATCTTTTCCTGCGCAAAGCCGTCGAGATGGAAGCCGTGAACGCCCGAAACATGCTCGCAGAGATTGTCACGGCCTTCGCGGCAGGCGCGGCAAAGACCGCAGGTGCGGGCGCCATAGATCGACACCAATTGCCCGGGCACAAGGCTGGAAACGCCGGGGCCGACCGCCTCGACCTCGCCGGAGGCCTCGGCGCCGACGACCAGCGGCAGCTTGCGCTTGGCAAAGGCCATGCCGCGCCAGCCCCAGACGTCGATATGGTTCAGCGCCACGGCCTTGATGCGCAGCGTCACCTCGCCGAGCGAAGGCGGCGGCGGTGGCGGCAGGTCCACCGTCTCAAGACGGCGATCCTCGATAAGTTGCAATGCGCGCATGCCAGATCCCAGGTTGCGCAGGACCGAGAACCGTTTCGGAAAGGACCATGCGCACGACAACAGTGCTAGAGCGGAACGGTCGCTTAGACCGGTTCCCGCGCCATGACAAGGCAGGTGTTCTGGCCGCCGAAGCCGAAGGAGTTCGACAGGACGGTGCCGACCTCGGCGTTGCGCTTGGTGTTCGGCACCACGTCGAGCACGATCGCCGGGTCGGGATTGTCGTAGTTGATGGTCGGCGGAATGACGCTTTCGCGCATCGTCATCAGCGAAAATGCAGCCTCGACGGCACCGGCAGCCGATAGGGTGTGGCCGATCATCGACTTGTTCGACGAGACCGGCATCGACGAGATCCGCTCGCCGAACACCGTCGACAGCGACAAATGCTCCATCTTGTCGTTTTCGGGCGTCGAGGTGCCATGGGCGTTGACATAATCGATCCCGTCTTCGCTCAAGCCGGCATCGGCAAGAGCGGCGCGCACCGCCGCGATCGCCGGCGAACCGTCCGGCTTGGAGCGGGTGCGATGGAAGTCGTCGGCCTTTTCGCCGCAGCCGCGCAATATGCCGAGAATGGTGGCGCCGCGGGCAATTGCTGCCTGCAGCGATTCCAGCACAAGGGCGCCCGAGCCTTCGGCGAGCACGAAGCCGTCGCGATCCTTGGAGAACGGCTTGGAGGCCTTTTCGGGGATGTCGTTATGGGTGGAGAGCGCGGACAGAAGCGAGAAGCGGATCAGCGCTTCGGCGGTCGCCGAGCCGTCGGCGCCGATCGACAGCGCCCTGTCGCATTCGCCGCGGCGGATCGCCTCGACGCCGAGCTGGATCGCCGTGGCGCCCGAAGCGCAAGCGGTCGACAGCGTGATCGGCAGGCCGCGCGTTCCGAAACGGTCGGCAAGCCGGTCGGCGATCGAGCCGAACTGGGTGGTCTCGAAGATGTCGAGTTCCCTGAGGCCGCGCGCCACCCGTAGCAGCCTCTCGGCGCCGGTGTCGTGCGTGTCGGAATTGTAGAGCGAAAAGCGCTCGCTCCAGTCGAGCTCGACCGGCGGCGAAGCGAGGAAAAGCGGTCCGCCGAAATCGCCGGCATCGAGGCCCGCCTCCGACATCGCTTCCTGGGCGGCGGTTTCGGCAAGCTCATAGGTGAGGAGACTGGCGCCCTTGGAACTCGACGGCAGGAAATCGACCATGCCGGAGATGCGGGTGTTGAGATGATCGACCGGGAAGCGGGTGATCGGATGGATGCCGGATTTGCCTGATGTCAGTGCAGCCCAATTGTCGGCCTTGCCGACACCGAGCGACGTCACCACGCCGATGCCGGTGACGGCGACGATCGGCCTGCCCATGTGGTCGTTCAGATTGGCCATTTGTTGTCCAAAAACCTGTTTCTCTTGGAGCGTCGGATCGCCCGAAAAGCGCGTCACACTTTTCGGTCCGATGCTCTAGGCGGCTTTGATCAGCGCCATGCCCTCGAATTGGTGATAGCCGATCGCCGTTGCAAGGACGGTCTTCGGGACGCCGGAAAACGGTTTTTCGACTGTGGCGTCGAAGACAGGGTAGGCGGCCTTGCGGTCGACAGCCAGGGCCGCCAGCGCAACAGCAAAGGGGAACTGCGCTTCCTTCATGTGGCCGGTCAGCGTCGAAAAGCCGCGTGCGGCGATCGCCGGATTGGCCTCGAGTGCCGATTTCTCGGCGGCGGTCGCGACATGGGCGCCCGAAGCGCCAGAGATCGCCAGCAGTTCGCCGTCCGGCAATGCGGCTTGCTTCAGCAGCGCTGCGATCTCACCGTCGAGTTCGCCCCGCCGGCGCCTAGCACGGCCGGACAAGACCGGACCGAGTTCCGCATAGATCTTCCGGCCACGGCTTTCCGCGTGCTCGCGTTGCTCCAGGACGAGAAACGCGCCGCCGGATCCGGTCACCACACCGCCGCCTTCGGCACCTTGCCTTTGCCAGACCGGCCGCCACGGACCGCGATGCAGGTAGCCGGCCAGTTCATAGCCGAGCAGCATGTCGGAATGTTCGGTCTGGAAAGCGCCGCCGACCAGTATATGCGTCGACTGGCCGGAGCGGATGCGCGCGGCTGCCGTCTCGACTGCGGCAACACCCGCACCTTCCTCGCCCATGAAGGTGCGAGAGGAGCCGGTCACCTTGTGGACGATCGAGATGTTGCCGGCGAGCAGGTTGGAAAGCTGTGCCAGAAACAGCGTCGGGCGCAATTCGGTGGTCAGCTTCTCGTTGAGCAGCACGTCGCGGTCATTGCGGCTTTCCGATGCCGCGAGAATGGCCGCGTCGACCGCCTCGTCGCGCTCGCCGCCGCCGGCGGCCACCACCATGTCCATGGTCGCGCAGAGTTCGTCATTGCCCTTGATGCCGGCATCGTCGAGCGCAAGGCCGGCCGCATAGGTGCCGAGCCTCTGCCAGGTCTCCATCTGCCGCTGGTCGCCACGCTTGGCGATCTGCAGGTTCCAGTCGATCTCCGGCAGCGGATGGACTGTATAGGGCGAGAAGCGCGAGGCCTCCAGAACCGGCTCAAGGCGCGGCTGGACAAGCTTTTGCCAATGCGCATCCGGACCCTCGCCCAGCGACGAGACAAGGCCGATGCCTGATATGACGACGTCGTGGGGGTTCATGGGGGGCTGTTGTGGGTCGGGCGCGTCAAGCGCTGTGCTCAGGTAGCGTTCTTGGCGGCGACGAGCGCGTCGATCTTGGCGCACAGGTTCTGCATGACGAAATAGTCGTCGGTCGAAGCCTTGCCGTCGTTGACCTCTTGCGTCCACTTTTCCAACGGCACCTTGATGCCGAATTCCTTGTCGATGGCAAAGACGATGTCGAGGAAGTCGAGGCTGTCGATGCCGAGATCGTCGATGGTGTGGCTTTCGGGCGTGATCGTCTCGATGTCGATCTCGCTGGTGTCGGCGATGATCTTGGCGACTTTGTCGAACGTGGTGGACAAGGGCTTTTCCTTCGATTGCGGGCGGAATCTGTCCGCATGTGTTTGGCGCTGTCTAATCGGTTTTTCCGGGCAGGAAAAGGCCTGATACGCCCCGCGCAGATGGGCTGGCTGCCCAGCCAGAGCAAGATCAGATCGGAATCCAACCACGACTTCTCGTGGCAGTGGCATTTCGGCAACAGCTATCTCGCTCGACGTGAGGAGCGACGACCCCTCAGAACGTAACGCGGCCGAGTACCCGCAGGCCGTCGCCCTGCGGCTCGACGATCACGGCTTCGCCTTCACGCGGCGAGATGCCGGTCAATTCCTTGATGTTTTCGAGATGTGTGACCATGACCAGATTGTCGGATCCGGAATAGCCGCGGATTTCGGCTACGATCGCGGCGATCTGGGCGGCCTTCTCCTTTTCGTCGGTCTTCAGCAGGTCAAGCGGTGCGAACGGCTCCGGCTCGCTTTCGAAAGCGATGCGGGCGGTCTCGAGGCAGCGGCAATAGCGGCTGGACAGCACGCGCTCGACCGGTGCCGCGCGGGCGCCAAACAGCGCGCCGATCTTGCGCGCCTGTTGCTTGCCGCGCTCCGAGAGATTGACCTGGGTCGCGCATTTGCCGAGGTCGAAATTGGCTGCATCGGTGGTGCCTGTGACCATGGCATGGCGCAGCAGGACCACATGCCCGCCGTCGCGCAGCAGCGCCCAGCCGGCTTCCGTCGCATGGGCTGTGGCGGAAACGGCAAGCAACAGCAGCGCCAGCACAAATCGAAGCATCAGACATCCTTTTCGGGTGACCGGCAGGCAGGTCCCCGGTGACCGGCATATAGGGACGGCAAAGCCGGCTGAAAGACAAGCCGAGTGCAACCTGCGGCCGAAACGCCTATTTCTTCGCTATCTGCTTCTTCACCAGATCGATCTTGCGGTCGGTCAGCGGGATGGGGATTGTGTAGCCGGCTTCGGTAAAGCCCTGCTTGGCGTTCTCGAAGAATTCGATCGCCTTGTGGTATTCGGCATTGCCGCCGCCATAGCTGCCGCGGTTCCAGTGGACGTCGCCGAGATTGTTCTGCTCGAAGGCCCATTGCATCGGCTGGCCTTCGCGGGTGAAGACCTTGAGTGTCGCCTCGAAGGCGGCTTCGGCCTCATCCAGATATTTGCCGGTGCGTTCGAGATTGCCGAGATTGATCAGGCTCATGCCGATGCCGTTCTGCGCGTTCGCCCAGTCGACGGGCGAGGTCTCGAAGGTCAGTACCTCCAGCGCTGCCCGGCGCGCGGCGATCGAAGTGGCCAGTTTGCCGGGATCGGCCTCGCTCATGCTCAGCCATTGCAGCGCCGAGCCGAGGCCGGCCTGCGCCAGCGCCCATTGCCGCGGCGTCGTCTCGCGCTTGTATTCGCGCAGTGCATCGCGATAGGCCTCGATCGCCTCCTCATAGTGCACCGGCTTGTCGGTCACGCCGCCGAGCAGTTGCAGCGTGTTGCCGAGATTGTAGTGGGTCATCGCCCAGTCGAGCGGAAATTGCTTTTTGGTATAGACGCGCCGTGCCGCCCGATATGCGGCGGCCGATTGCTCAAGTTTGGCAGCGTCGCGCGTGCGCTGGCCGAGCGTTTGGTAGATCGAGCCGAGATTGTTCTCCGCTGAAGCCCAATCCGTCGGAAAACGCTGGCGTGTGAATATGGTCAGCGCGTCGCCATAGGCGGCAGCCGCCTCTTCGAGCAGGCCGGTGCCGAGGTCGAAACGGGCAGCACTGCTCAGCGCGTTACCGAGATTGAGACGGCTGCTTGCCCAGGAGAGCGGGAAGGTGTCGCGGGTGCGGATTTCGAGCGCGGCGCGGAAGGCGTCGGCTGCCTCGTCGATTTTCGCCTTGTCGTTGCGTTGCGTGCCGAGCGACACCAGTGTGTTGCCGAGATTGTTCTGGACCATCGCCCACTGAACGGGGGCCTTCTCGCGCGTGTATTCCTCAAGCGCCAGCCGGTAGGCGGCCTCGGCCTCGGTCAGGCGCTCGCCGCCCGGTTCGCGCTCCGAAAGCGCGTAAAGCGCAAGGCCAAGGTTGCTTTGCGAGGCGGCCCAGTCCAGCGGGACTTTGTCGCGCGGCCGCTTCTCCAGCGTGGCGCGCATCGCCACCACCGCCTCGTTCAGGCGTTTCGGGTCGCTCTCGCGTTCGCCGATCTTCAGCAGCACATTGGCCAGATTGTTCTGAGCCGCCGCCCAGTTGATGTCGTCCTTTTCGCGCTCGAACACGGCAAGCGAATCGCGAAAGATTTTCGCGGCCTCCTCGAGCCGGTCGGTTTCGCGCTCGCGCTCGCCGATCGTCTGCAGCACCACCGCCATGTTGTTGCGGGTGATCGCCCAATCGCGGTTCTGCTCGCCATTAGGGATGAAGTTCAGGATGACACGGTAGGCGTCGATGGCGCGCTGCAGCGCTTGCCTGTCGCCGGTGGCGTTGCCATGCGCGTTCAGCGCTTCCGCCTCCTGGTTCTTGTAGTTCCAGCGCAGCCTGTCGTCCCATTTCTCGACCAGCGAGAAGGCCTTGCCGTAATCGTTGGCGGCCGACAGATAGTCGAAGACCAGCGCCGAAGCGTCGGCGCGCCTGGCATAGATCGCCGCGTCGGCAAGACGCTTCTGCCTGACCAGATCCTCTGCCTGGTCGACCACGCCGCTGGCCTGCTCGACCCGGCCCACTGCCTGGTCGAGGAAGTTGCGCGCAGTGACGATAGCGCCCTGGCCGATCGCCTTGTCGGCCGAGGCGACAAGGCGGCTGATCTCGGGGTCGTCGGTGCGCATCGCGTTGCGCTCGGAGATCATCTTCTTCAGGCGCTCGGCCTGAGCATCGAGCAGCTTTTGCAGGTCGGTGGGGTCCTCCGGCATCTTTTCGGTGCCGAGCGCCTTCAACACGCCATAAAGCGCGTCGAGCGGCACGCCGTCCTGCAGCGAGGCCAGTTCGACCTGTGCCCGCTTGGGGTTCGGCAACTCGGCGATCGTCAGCAGCAATTGCCGCCGCTCGCCGGTGATCAGCCCGTCGTCGCCGGTCGGTTCCTGCGGTGCTACGCCGAAATAGAGCAGCCGGCGCAGGCTTTCATTGACCCATGGCCGCTGCTTTGCCTTGGTGTCGAGATAGACCTCCTCGGTCACCATGCGCATGACCGAGCCGAACTCTGTGCCCTTCATTGCCGCGAGGTGGCGCAGAAGTGCCGCTGCGTAGGGGCTGTTTTCGCCGACGATGCCGTCGAGTGCCGGCCGCCCTGGCTCGGCGGCAAAGCCGATCACCGTTCCCAGATTTTCCGTCGCGGTCGCGTCCGCCAGTGCCCTGGCGCCGCGCACCGGCTCCAGCCCGCCGGCGCCGATCGGCGAGGCCGAGGCCGTGGGCGCCCGGCGCAGCACCGCATCCGCGGGAAACGGGTTAGTGCGGCAGGCATCGAGCAGCATGATCGTTACCGGCACGGTCGTCTTCAGTTCGTCCATGACGGCGGAAATCGGCACCAGGGCCTGATCGGCGTCCTTCAATGAAGAAACGTCGGCGTCGACCGGCACCAGATAGTTTTCGCCGCCGGCCTCGATGCCGTGGCCGGAATAGTAGATCAAGGCGACGTCGGCGTCCTCGGCATCCTCGGCGAAACGTTCGAGGTCGCGCTTCAGTTTTGCCGCATCGCGGTCGGTGACGCTGCGCGCGTCGAAGCCGAGATCGGTCAGCATCTTGGCGATGTCGCGGGCGTCGTTGGCGGGGTTGGGAAGAGCCGCTATGTGCTGGTATCTCGACTGGCCGACGATCAGCGCCACGCCCTTGAGGCTCGCCGGCTCCGAAGCATGAGCCGAGGCCACCACGAGGCAAAGCAGGGCGCCGACGAAGGCCGTCAGCCATCCCTGCTTGAAGAAATGCCGATTTCCGACAGCGCCCATTCGCCGCGTGTTCCCCCTACAGCCCTGTATAGCGCTGGCATCCAACCATGAGCAAATTCGGGCAAGATCCGAGCGGCCGGATTGTTGGCCGGTACATTCGTCAGGGAAGGGCGATTGCGCCGCGATCAGGGCTCGCCTATCACGGGAAAAATGTCTCCGCTTACCGGGGCCACGCACCAGCCCGCAACGGGCCACGAGGGACACTCGGCAAGACGTAGATGCTAATCATCGCATTGATTTACAATAATGTTTCCCTCTTGTTGCCTTTTGGCCCGTCCTGGCCTATGCCATCGTAAGCTTAGGAAAGGAATTAGGAAGAGATAATGGCGCGCTACAAGCTAACGGCCGGAATGGTCAAAGCCGCAAAGGGCAGAATCGGCGACGGTGGCGGGCTGTGGCTGATGCCCCGCGGTGACAAGCAGTACTGGGTGTTCATCTATCAACGTCATGGCCGGCGGCGGGAAATGGGTCTCGGTCCGCTGGAGGCGGTGAGCCTGGCTGATGCGCGCGAGAAAGCCGACGAGGTGCGCAAGCTTCTCCATTCGGGGAAGGATCCCTTCAGGGAGGCATCCTTCCGGCAGGTCGACAAGCGCGTCCCCTTGTTCGGCACCTATGCCGACGAATACATAAAAGATCACGCGCCGCAATGGCGAGGCGGGAAGACTGAGATCGGCTGGAAGTCATCGCTCGAGGTGCACGCTAAAGGATTGCGAAAGCTGCCCATCAACGAGATTCGCAGGGCCGATGTTGTGCGGGTCCTGAAACCAATATGGCACGCGAAGGCCGAGACGGCGAAAAAGACGCTGGATCGCATCGCCGCAGTGCTTGAACTTGCTACCGATATGGAGCTTCGCACGGGGCCGAACCCGGCACGCATGGACGCAAAAGCCCGCGAGAAGGCGCTCGGGACTCAAGCAGCAGCGGGCAACCATGAATCCATGTCGTACGCCGACCTGCCGAAGTTCTTCGCCGGCATCCCTGACACTGTGGCTGGGCGGGCGCTGCGGTTCCTCATCCTGAATGCCAACCGTACAGGGGAGGTACGTTTCGCCGACTGGTCGGAGATCGACATGGATGCGAAGGTTTGGGTTATTCCGGCTTCGCGGATGAAGGAACCGCGCGAGCACCGCATACCGCTCACCGAAGCAGCCATCGCCACGCTTGGCGAGGCGGGCGAGGGGCTAGTATTCAAGGGCGCGCGACGCGGTCGACCGATCGGCGAAGTTGCCATGGCAAAGTTGCTTGCGAAGGAAAAATTCACGGTGCATGGCTTCCGCACGTCATTCCGCACATGGGCGCAAGATGGTGGGTATCCAGACGAGTTGGCCGAGCCTGCCCTGGCGCATGAGAAACGCAGCAAGGTGCAGCGGGCGTATGCCCTAGCAAGCTTGACGCCGAATCCTTGGCCCTCCAGGCAGCGAACAATGTACCGGTCTCGCAGTTCGGCATTCACGTCATAGGTCGTGCTCGAAGCGGGGATGTTTATGGCTCCGACCCGGTTGCAGGTCGTCATAGTGCCATACGTGTTGCATTGGATCGTGCCCGGATTGTTGTAGCCGGGGTTAACGTCGGTCGCCAGCGACTGCGGAATCTCTCTGAACGAGTTGATTTTGCATTGATCTGTCGCGGTCTGGGTTGTGTTGAGATCAACACCAGGCTTGAAGACCACATAAGCCGGTGTTGACTGGCATCCGGCAACAGCCAGAGCCACGAAGATATAGCGTTTGCGCATGGTGTTTCCCCCCGACATGCACAGAACGTTAAAAGCGTCGCCCCCGCAAGGATGGTCTATTGCGCCAGGCGATCCACAGCTTGGAACACGACCGATATTGCAGCCATCGCGGCTGCCCACCCGGCCCAGCGGCCTTGACGTTGCAGATCGGCAATAAAATGGTCCATGCTATCGCGAACTGAAATTGCTGCACGGATGCCGAGACAGGCTGCCACTAGGCTTGTCACGATGGCGAGATAGGGCAGTGCCTCTGTCATTTCCGTAACCTCACGCCGGCGCCGCTGCCGTTCTCCGGGATGAACTCGACACCGGCCGCTTCGAGCGCGGCGCGCATCTTGTCCACGCTGCGACGCGAATGGCATCTGGCGGAGGGAGAGTAACCGAAATCCAACCTTCTCCAGCAGAGCATGCGTCGCGTTGGTGCCCTGGCCGGTCCCTCCGTCTTCCGGCCAATTCGTGCGGCTCGCTGCTCCCGGCAGCGGGCCGCTTCATTCGCGCACGAGGCTGAAATTCAGCGGCAAGTCGTCTGCTACTTTTTCTTTGTCGCCAATCTTGTCCGGTCTGCACAGTATATGACGCGACGCTAATTTAATGCCAATGGCACGTTTTCTGTTGAGCCTCGTTTCGATTTTATTTTGCTGCACGCTTCTCCAAGCGCAAGCGTGGCAGCTTTTCGGCTTCAGGCAGTTTGGCTTCATATTCGATGTCCCCCCTGGCTTTGTCCTGATGCAGCGTTCGGATCAGGGCGCGGAATTTCGGGGTGAAAACGATGCCCTTCTTACCGTGTGGGGCGCAAGGCTCGGCACGCACAGTTTTCGCGCCGAGATCGAGCACCGCATGGTCGAGGATGAAAAGGAGGGCTGGAAACTGACCTATAGGCGCGTCACGCCGAGATGGGCCAGCTACTCGGGTATCAAGAACGAACAGATCCGATACGTCCGCGCCATTGCGGTCTGCAACGACCGTGCCGCGCTCTTTGTCATAAATTACAGCAGCGATGAAAAAATCCCGTACGATCCGATTGTGGTGCGAATGGTGCGATCCCTGAGGGCGGAAGGTTGCTGAGAACCGTTAAACAGTCCATCCATCTCAAACCCATCATGGCGCTTTCCGCCGTTGCTTCGATACTGATCGTCAGCCGGTCCATCGCCATGCTTCTTCACAATCATTCCTGACTACGAAGCCAGCAGCGGGCAGCGCAATCGCGATTGGAAGCCAACTTTCGAACGAGGGGGCTGAAAGGGGCCCCCCTTTGGCCTGATGCAAAGAAGGGATTGATACGCTAACGTGGTCCTCTGTGACCCGTCTGCGGACGGTGGCCTTGATCGCCACCAGATCTCCAATCCCCATGCCCCGCGCCATTCCATGAGTCTGGAGCGGCCAGCGCCTCAGTCAAGTGGTAGCTAATATAGGTGACGCTTCATCCAATCGATGGACGAAGCCCATCAAGGGCCGGTGCTAAATTTGATGCATGTCGCGACCTTACTTACCCCCGAGCCACCTTGCTATCGCTATCCTCGCGACCAGCGTCAGCTATGCCGAAGCTGCGGACCGTAGGGTCGAAACCGCGACGCGCGGTACGTATGCCAATTCGAAGAACCTGCCGGTTTGCACCGCGTCAAACTCGCTCCTCGAAGTGTTAGGTGACAAGTGTTTTCTCGTCAAAGGTTCGATGATCTATGGCGACATCGCCGAGCTGTCCCAGATAGTCACTTTGAGCCGGTAGCCATGAGGCTCGCGACCCTCCACCTTGAAACTGCGAGATACGGCGACGTTTATCGCGCCGAAAGGCTCGCGCTGCTGAGGCAGCAAATGATCCGGCACATCAGCCGCACTGACGCCTCGGCTCAAAAAGTCGAGCAAGCGGTGGCTAGGTTGGCCGAAGCAAACGCACCCATGGACCGGATCGCGCGGCATCAGTAGGGCCACGCTCATGCGCGCCTCCGCATCGGCACGATGTGCGGCGGGTTGTTCGGTTGCTGCATGTGGCGTTCCCTCCACATCCGTTTCGCGATGCCTGGGATGGCGCTGATGATCTTGGCGGTCGGGCGTGCTTGACGGTGTAGGCCACTGCTGCCACGCTCCCTACATCTCGTTGTTTTCGATGATGCCTGCTTCGCCGTCGGGCAGGTGAGTGGTGGCAGGAACGGGCTTCCTCAGAGTCCCCTCAACGGTCCTGACACGAGGTCCTGACACGAGTGCGTAGCAGTAAGGGACATGAGGGTTATGGCGTACGGCGGCACGAAGAATGTGAGGTGCGCGACCTCCTGATTTTCGGCGAGGTGCTGGTCGCCGCCTGACCCGTTTCCGCACCGCAACGACAAAACCCCGCCTCGCGCGGGGTTTTTGTTGTGGTGGTTACAATGGTGCTAGATAATAGAAGTTCGCCTATTGGAAAGCGCTTTGGAAAGACAATAGAACCAATAACTTTTCTCTTTAGATTACAAGCCGTTACCTCAGGTTTATGTCTCCGCTTACCGAAACCGTCCTTTTCGTCTTCAGTCTCGTCGGGCTCGGCTATCTTGCCGGGTTCACCGGCTATCTGAAGCCGGCGAGCGGCGAGGGCGTATCCGAATTCGCCATCAACGTGGCAATGCCGCTGTTGCTGTTCCAGACCATGATAAAGGCTGATTTCCACGGCGTGGCGCCGTGGTCGCTATGGGGCGCCTATTTCGCGGCGGTCGCGCTCACCTGGGCCGCCGGCCATCTGGTCATTACGCGCGTCTTCGGGCGAGACGCCCGCGCCGGCGTCGTCGGCGGCGTGTCGTCGTCCTACTCCAACGTTGTCCTGCTCGGCGCGCCCTTCATCATCGGCGTGTTCGGGCCGGCCGGGTTCGAAGTGCTGTCACTGCTCGTTTCCATTCACCTGCCGGTGATGATGATGGCCTCGATCATCCTGTTCGAGATGTTCGGCCGCGGCGGCAGCGAGCCTGTGCATCCGCTCCGCGTCGTCAGGAGCTTTCTCAGGAGGGTATTCATCAACCCGCTGATCATCGGCATACTGGCCGGGCTGGCGTGGCGCTTCACCGGTGCGCCGCTGCCGGCGCTTGCGACGCGGCTGAGCGACGCGCTGGCCGGCACGGCCGCCCCGGTGGCGCTGTTCGCCATGGGGCTCAGCCTGCGCCGTTTCGGCATTTCCGGCAATGTAAAGCCGGCGCTGGCGCTGTCGGCGCTGAAACTGTTCCTGATGCCGGCGCTGGTTCTCGGCCTGGTCTGGCTGATCGGCCTGCCGCCATTGACGGCCAAGGTAGCGGTCATGGTTGCAGCGTTGCCGTCCGGCATCAATTCCTATCTCATCGCGGTGCAGTTCAACACCGGCCAGGCGCTGGCATCGAACCAGATGACCATCGCCACCGCCTGTGCGGTCGTGACCACTGCGTTTTGGCTGACCGTGGTCGTCCATGTTTTTGGGTAGGGCATGTTGATATTCAGGTGATGCCGGCCTGCGAACGGCGGTTTCCTGCGCTTCCGGTACTCACGGACCCAATGTCCGCTCCGTTCCGGTTCTCGGAACCCACCATTCTCGACTCGGCCTGACCTGAATCTCAACATACCCTGGAGCCTTGGCTGCATCGCTCTCGCTTTGGCTGGCCCAAACCCTATATGCCATCTTGTGATTGCTTGCGGGGCTTGCCCTGGGCTAAGAGCAGTGGCTCTAGCGATGCTATCGCGCACGTCCATTCACGAAATCAGCGACCGGCCCGCCAGGTGCCGAACGGAGGCGAGATCATGCTTCAGAAAACCAGCCATTTCATGCGGCAGGCCAATCTCATCAATGGCCAATGGGTGCAGGCCGATTCAGGCCAGACGGTCGACGTCAACAATCCTGCCACCGGCCTCAAGATCGGAACCGTGCCGAAATCGGGCAAGGCCGAGACCCGCCGCGCCATCGAAGCCGCCGACGCTGCCTTCAAGACATGGCGCAAGACCACCGCGCTCGAACGCTCGAAGCTGTTGCGCAAGCTGCACGACGCGATGATGGACAATCAGGACGTGCTGGCCGAACTGCTGACCATCGAGCAGGGCAAGTCGCTGTTCGAATCGAAGGGCGAGATCGGCTCGGCCGCGTCCTACATATTGTGGTTCGCCGAAGAGGGCCGCCGCACCTATGGCGACGTCGTCCCGTCACCCTGGGCGGACCGCCGCATCCTGGTGACCAAGGAGCCGGTCGGCGTCATCGCCGCCATCACGCCGTGGAATTTCCCATCCTCGATGCTGGCCCGCAAGCTCGGTCCGGCGCTTGCCGCCGGCTGTACCGCCGTGGTCAAGCCGGCGTCGCAGACACCTTATTCCGGCCTTGCCTGGGGCGCGCTTGCCGAGGAAGTCGGCTTCCCCAATGGCGTGATCAATATCCTGACCGGCGCCGCCGGTGAGATCGGCGACGAGATCTGTGCCAACCCGCTGGTCAAGAAGATCACCTTCACCGGCTCGACCGAGGTCGGCAAGATCCTGATCCAGAAGTCGTCGGTGACCGTCAAGAAAGTGTCGATGGAGCTCGGCGGCAATGCGCCGTTCATCGTCTTCGACGATGCCGACCTCGAGCGGGCTGTCGCTGGCGCCATCACCGCCAAGTACCGCAATTCCGGCCAGACCTGCGTCTGCACCAACCGCTTCCTGGTGCAGGCCGGCATCTATGACCAGTTCGTCGAAAAGCTGGCTGCTGCCAGCAACGGGCTGAAGGTCGGTTCCGGCCTCGAAGACGGCGTCCAGCAGGGACCGCTGATCGACGAGAAGGCGGTGGAGAAGGTCGAGGAGCTGATTGCCGACGCTACCGCCAAGGGCGGCAAGGTCGTCGCCGGCGGCAAGCGCCACGCGCTCGGCGGCTCGTTCTTCCAGCCGACGGTGATCGCCAATGCGACGCCGAAGATGCGCTTCATGAAGGAAGAAATCTTCGGCCCGGTGGCGCCGGTGTTCAAGTTCGAGACCGAGGAAGAGGCCGTGGCACTCGCCAACGATACCGAGTTCGGCCTGGCCTGCTATTTCTACACCGGCGATCTCGGCCGCGCCTTCCGGGTCATGGAAGGGTTGAAGTACGGAATGGTCGGCGTCAATGAAGGGCTCATCACCACGCCTGAGGCACCGTTCGGCGGCGTCAAGGAATCGGGCCTCGGCAAGGAAGGCGGACATCAGGGCATCGAGGATTATCTCGACACCAAATATGTCTGTATCGGCGGACTTGGTCTCTAGAAGCCTCATGCGGTAATGCCGAAAACGATCCTGGGCCGCTTCGGAAGGCCAGGCTGGCATCGAGCAACGAACTTGCGAGCATGGCAATGAAGGACGGCGAGGTTTTCGGCACGACGCAGGCGGGCGAGGAAGTCCGCCGCTTCACCATCCGTGGCGGCGGCCTCACCGCCAACATTATCGGCCTGGGCGCGATCATCCAGGATCTGCACCTGGCCGGGCACGAGGCGCCATTGGTGCTCGGCTATGACCGTTTCGAGCACTATGAGACGGATACCGCCTTCTTCGGCACTGTCGTCGGGCGCTATGCCAACCGTATCCGCGACGGTCGCTTCACGCTTGCCGGCAAACGCTACCAGACCGAGCGAAATTTCCTCGAAAAGCACACGCTGCATGGCGGTTCGCAAGGTTTTTCGCGCCGCGCCTGGGCGGTTTCGCTGCATGGCAGGGATTTTGTCACGCTGACCCTGCATGACCCGGACGGCACGATGGGCTTTCCCGGCGCGCTCGACGTGACCTGCACCTACCGGCTGAAGATCCCCGGCACGCTCAGCGTCGAACTGACCGCCACCTGCGAGGAGCCGACGCTCTGCAACCTCACCCAGCATTCCTATTTCAACCTGGATGACGGCGGCACCGGCGACATTCTCGACCACCGGCTGATGCTGAATGCCGGCGCCTATCTGCCGGTCGACGCGGATCTGATCCCGACAGGCACGGTCAAACCGGTCGACGGCACCCCCTTCGATTTTCGCCAGGCACGGCCGCTGCGCATGGAGACCGAAGGCGAGCAGCTCCCCTACGACCAGAACTTCTGCCTCGCCTCGACGCGCGGTCCGCTGAAGCAGGCGTCGTGGGCGCAAGGGGCGAATTCCGGCGTCGAGATGGAACTCTGGACCACCGAGCCGGGCGTCCAGCTCTATACCGGCCAGTATCTGGCGCCGTCCTCGCCTGGATTGGGCGGACGCCAGTACAAGGCGTTTTCAGGCTTCTGCCTGGAGCCGCAAATCTGGCCGGATGCGCCGAACCGGCCGTATTTCCCGCAAGCCACGCTATGGCCGGGCCAGATCTACCATCATGTGACGGAATACCGGTTCAGGCTGCCTTAGCGAACGACCGAATTCGAACTCTTGTCGGACCTTTTGATCTGGCGACGCAAGTTGACCCAGTGCGGACATTCACGAACCTGCACTCGACGGCTCAAGTGGGTCAAAAAGCGGTTTGAGAGGATTGCAACGCTGGGCGGCTCACACAAACACGATGGGGTTTTGTTCAAGCCGTGCCATGCTGATCAACGCCAGTAATTCATCGGCGAATTCCCTGACAACTGCTTCGGGGCTGGATTCGATAAGTCTCAGTTCTCCTTCAAGGTCGTCGAAGCTTGCACCCTTGATCACGTCCCCGGCATGGCTGCCGGAATAGAGAACAAGCCGCTCCAAAGCCGATCCCTTGCCGAGATATCCAAATATCGTCTCCCTTAGTACTCCAATATGAGAGATGTTCCCAAACCTTCGCTCGCAGGCAGTTACGGTATCCTGAGGAATTCGTGCACCGTCAGGATAAATAACCTCGCATTCTCCCGACGTCGGTTCACACCGAAAGTGATATCCGGGGAACTCTTTTTCCAAAGCCGAGGCGCTCTTGTAGACCACTGCTGAGAGACCCATCTCGATCCTCCGGGAAACCAGAAACCATCAAGGAGGAGGCAAGTCAATGTACGCCAAAGGGCCGGAAGCCGATGGCAACGGCGTGTCCGCTCCTGGTGCTCTGAATGGTTTCTGACGACAATTCAAACGACAGGTTTCGGCCATTTCGGCCATTGGCGGCAGGTGGCTAATTGAGTTTTGCCGTTAGGCGGCGGCGAGCGCCTCGAGCATGGCGGCCTGCGCTTCGGTTGCGCGGGCCTTGGCCACGGCTCTCGGGACGCCACTTCGTCATGAACCCGCCCGCATCAGCGCCTTTGCGGCATCTGCTCCCGCTGTAAGGACACGATCCGACAATTCCGTCCCTTCTAGGCGCGGGCCAGTTGAAGCGCGCCGATGAGCGTCGCGAACATGCCCAGCGCAGCGCCCTCGGGGTCCGTGGTCGGCGGCAGAGCTTCAGCTATCCGGCGCACCAGGGTTATCTCAGAACCGGCTGGAGCGTTCTTGCGGCTGAGGCGACTTCAAGCCGTGACAGGAGCATTCCGGGTCAGCGGGAAGTCGCGCGGCGGTCTCCAGGGCGACCCGCGAGGCTGTCATGGAGAGATTGGGCAGCACGTCCTCCTGCAGCAATTTCTGGCGATTGCGATCCATATAGTCGTTGAAGCCCGCCGTCACGAATGCGCAAGGCACGAAACACGCGCCGATCTCGCGCGACAGGGTCGCCTCAGGGGCGATGGAATGGTTGAGTACATCCGCCCCCATGCCCCGATACGCCAAGGCTTCGGCTGGCGTTGTCAGTCGGGGTCCATAACAATGGGCAGCCACCAACTGCTGTTCGATGCCATAAACGCGGCATTCGGCTGGCCAATGACGGCGGGCCGTTTCAACCAGAACCGCCGCACATCTTGGACACACGATTTGCTTGCCCGAACAGTCGAAGCTCTGGCGGTCTGGAAGCAGTGAAAACGGGGTCTGCGTCAGTTCGATGATGTCGGCGGCCACCACCATGTCGCCCGGCTGGATCGCCTTGTTGACGGCGCCTACAGTCGAGCAGGCGAGAACTTGCCGTACACCCGCCCGCATCAATACCCAGAACGCGCGGCGATGGCAGGAATGGTCGATACGGTCGCGGGGATTGCCGTGCGAGTACATGCACAGCGCGCGCTTCGCTCTCCCTTCGGCGGTGATCGACGCATCGAACTCGAGCAGCTTCCAGTTGTCGGTGCGACCGAAAGGCGTTTCAAAACTCATGTCGCGCCGCAAGGTGCGCACACCATCGAATTCGACATCTTCCGGGAAGGCAAGCCCCCAGTTTGCCGACCCGGTGATGATGGCCAACCCTACCTGAGGGATGTCGGTCGAATGATCCGTCAGATCGTCGGCTGCGTGGTGATTGGTGGGCATGTTTCCAGTCTCGGTCAGGACTTTTGGCGAAGGGTCACAATCAGGACGACGGCCACGACGATGACGGTCCACAATGTCGATATCGCCGCAATGGTCGGATCGATCTGATCGCGCAGCGACAGGAACATAAGCTTCGGCATCGTGCTGTTGCGACCACTTGCGACGAAGATCGAAATCACAGACTCATCAAGCGAAGTCAGGAACGCCATCAATGTCGCCGACAGCAAGCTGATCCGAAGTTGCGGAACGATTATTCCGCCAATGGCTCTGGCCCAGTTTGCACCGAGGCTGCGCGCCGCCTGAACCTGGTTCCAGTCAAAGCGGGCGAGCGCGGGTAGCAACACAATGCAGGCGACCGGAACGGCCAGCACCACATGTCCGACCAGCACACCGAATAGCGTTCCGATCAGATGTTGTGCAGCCAACACAAAGAAGAGGCCGATCGCAAGCAGGATTCCTGGAGTGATCGAGGGGGTTAGCAGGACGCTCTGGATCGTCGCAGCGGTCTTTCCGCCCAGCCGATTCATCGAAATGCAGGCGAGCAGCGCAAATGGCACCGTGATCAACGCCGTCAACGTCCCAAGGATCAAACTCGTTCTGAGCGCAGCCATCCACGTTGCCGAGCCGAAGAAGTTCTCATACCAGCGCAACGAGTAGGCGTGCGGCGGAAACTCGAGGAGATTCGACGCCGAAAACGAAAGCGGCACCACCACGAGCGTCGGCAGCATCAGAAATGCCATGACAAGAGCGGCAAAGCTCCAGAGCAAAATGCGGGCGAGCCTGTTTTGCGGATAGGCTTCAAGCATGGGAGGCTTCCACCGTGTTCTGGGCCATCAGGCGGCGTGCCGCCAGCAACATCACACCGATCAGCGCCATAAGAACGAGGAGCAGAATGCCCAGGACGCTCGCCGACCCCCAGTCCTGAAAGGTCGATAGTGTACGCTCGATCCGGGTAGAGAGCGGATTTACCTTGCCGCCGCCAAGCACCGCCGGCGTGATGAAAAAACCTATGGCGTAGATGAGGACGATGATCGAACCCGAGAAGATGCCGCCCGCCGAAAGCGGCATAATGACTGTGCGGACGACCTGCCTGAGAGTGGCTCCCATGCTCGCTGCCGCGCGAATGAGATTTGGGTCGATATCGCGCATCGCAGCATAAACAGGCAGCAGAAAGAGCGGCAGCATGTAGTGAACCATGCCGATGAGCGTTCCCGTGAAGTTGTAGACCAGCGGCAATGGCTCCGCCGTCAGGCCTGAACCGGTCAAAGCCGCGTTGATCAGGCCATCGCGCCGCAAGAGCACCAGCCAACCATAGGTACGCACCAGAATGGAGGTCCACAGCGGCAGCATGACGAACGCCATGAGCACGTTGGCCAGCCTTGGTCTGACGCTGGCCAGAGCCAGCGCCAGAGGGGTGCCGAGAACAATGCAGGCCGCCAGCGTACCCAAGGACAGTTCGAGGGTCGTGACGAGCGCCGACCATGTCAGTCCGCTCGAAAGGACCTTCTGGTAATTGCCGACGGTGTACTCACCCCCGGTGGTCAGGAAGGATTGCCGGATGATCCAAAGGATGGGCAGTATCGCCGCCAGTCCAACGATGAACAGCGCCGGGAGCGAAAGTGAAAGAAAAAACCGCCGCTCGCGCCGCGCATCCGCCGCGAGCGCCGGATCCCGGACGACGGTCACGCCATCGCTCCCGGTATCGCGTGTACCTTCGCTGCTGGTGCATATGCAATCATCCGCTGACCGGCGGCAAGCTCGGCGCAGCCGCCGGCCAGCGCTGCCGGAATGCAGACAAGAACCTCTTGCCCGCCGTCAAGCGCCAGCGTCAAAAGCCAGTTCTCGCCGCGGAACGCTTTGGCGCGCAGTATTCCTTCGAGAGCCACTCCGTCTCCCCCGACGAGCTTCGCATCAAGATGGAAGCTTTCGGCGCGGATCATCAGAGTTTCGCGTGATGCTTCGGCGCCATCGATTCTGCGCGCTGAGCCCGGGGCCACAATGTTAGCCTCGCCCATGAACTCCGCGACGAAGCGGGTCGATGGACGATCATAAATCCGCTGCGGCGTATCTATCTGCTGGATGCGGCCAGAATTCATCACCGCAATCCGGTCAGACATAATCAGCGCTTCGCGCTGGTCGTGGGTCACATAGATTGTGGTGATCTTTAGATGATCATGCAGACGCCGGATCTCATACTGCATGGTCTCGCGCAGATTCTTGTCGAGCGCCGACAGCGGCTCGTCCATCAACATCACGCGCGGTTCGAAGACGATAGCCCGCGCCAATGCCACCCGTTGACGTTGGCCGCCGGATAGTGCGGCAACATTGCGCTCCGCCAGACCATCCAGCTTCACGCGGGCCAAGGTATCGAGCGCCCGCTGACGCGCCTCCGCTCTCGGTATCTTGCGCAGCACCAGCGGATACGCGACGTTCGCCAGGACGTTCATGTGCGGAAACAAGGCGTAATTCTGGAATACTATGCCGATGTCTCGTTTGTTGGGCGGCAGGCGGGTGATGTCTCGGTCGCCCAAGAAAAGTTTACCGGAATCCGGCCGGACAAAACCGGCCAGAGCCATGAGCAACGTGGTTTTGCCCGATCCCGATGGCCCTAGTAGCGTGAGGAATTCGCCAGCCTGAATGTCGAGCGAAACATCATCCAGTGCGACGTAGGACCCATAAGCCTTGTGCACGCTTTCGATGGTGATCGCGAGCGACTTCATCATATGCTCCAGCCTTGAAGCGCGTCGCGTTCGACCGGCCTCGCGCGATACGCTTTAGGTTCTTGTTTTCATGCATGTCGTTGTCGCGCGCTGCACATTTTTGCGCGACATGCATTAGAGCTGAGAGTCAGCGGGCCATCATTTCATCGAAGGCTCTTTGGGCAGCCTCGCCATTCTTGACCCACCATTCTGAATTGGAAAACACCGAAGTGCCAGCATTTTCAGGCGCGGTCGCAAGGGTCTTCAGACGGTCCTCGGGAATAAGGCCACCCTCATATGCCGCAGGATTGACTGGGCCGTAGGCAATGAAATCGGTCAGCTTGGCAACGCGCGCGGGCTGCGTCATCGCTGCGATGAGCTTCATCGCGGCTTCCTTGTTCGGCGCTCCCTTCGGCACCCCAAGACAGTCCGTGCCGATGACCGAACCCTTGAACGTGTAGTCAGCCGCGCCGCCATCTGCTTTCACGGTTTGGGCCCGTCCGTTCCAGGTAATGACCAAATCCGCCTCACCGTCTTTCAGCAACTGCGCGGATTGAGCTCCCGAGGTCCACCACACGGCGACATCTGGTTTGATCGCTTCAAGCCGCTTGATGGCGCGTTCTAGCCCTTCCGGCGTGCTGAGCACGGAATAGACGTCCGCCGGTGCCACGCCGTCGGAGAGAAGCGCGATCTCGATCGAGTCTTGCGCATTGGCGCGCAACGCGCGACGGCCAGAAAATTTGGCAACATCCCAGAATTCCGCCCACGTCTTCGGCGGGTTCTGGCCATAGGTCTTGGTGTTCCACGACATGACGGTGCCATAGGAGTCGAACGGATAGCAGTAGTCGGACTTTGCACCCTCCGGCACGGATTTCGGATCGATGATCTTGTAGTCGAGTGGCTCAAGCAGCGACTGTGCGGCAGCCTGCGCGCCTTCCGGCGAACCCAGGTGGACGATATCGGTCGTGACTGCACCCGAGGTAACCTGCATCTTCAGGGCGGCCAGGCCGTCGCTCTGCGTCTCCTCGCGGACATCATAGCCAAGCTCTTTTGCAGCGGGGCCCCACATGGCCTCCTTGATGGCGTTGCCATAGTCGCCGCCTGCGGTCGTGATGGTGACCGTTTGCGCATGTACGGGCAGGGCAGCCGAGATTGCGAATGCTGTTAAGGAAATGCGTAGCCAGGACATAGGTTCTCCTCCCCAACTTTTATGGAATATCGCTTGAAAGAGCCATTATTTTGTAATCGTAACGTTACGATTGCACCTGAATACGCTGGAGTCAAGCTGCTTCCTACGGGAGTTTGGATTGACCGGGATGTCGAATCCGGTAACGTTGGCGGTCAGCAAAATCAGCCGGCGCTTTCGCAAATGAAGTCGGGCGAACAATGGCCAATCTAAAGCAGATCGCCGCGGAACTTTCCCTCTCGGTGACCACGGTGTCCCGCGCTCTGAAGGATGGGCCGGAAGTGCAGCCCTCGACCATAGCCCGCGTCAAGGAGGCGGCTAAGCGGGTCGGCTATTTGCCAAATCATCATGGTCGCGCGCTCAAAACCGGTCGAACGCAGACGCTGACTGCCGTACTCCCGATGGAAACACGAGACCATCTGTCCGATCTGTTGAAGCTTCCTTTAATCGAAGGCATGACGCTGGCGGCGCGGCAAGCCGGTTATAGTCTGTCCATCTATTCCACCACTCCCGACGACGATCCCGTTGAGAGTGTGCAGCGGCAGCTTCAGGCGCGCAGCGCAGACGGCCTGATCATCACACGCCTGGTGTCGGCTGATCCGCGCGTCAAGCTGCTGCTGGATAAACGCATGCCATTCGTCGCGTTTGGAAGAACCGACCTGGATATCGCGTATCCCTATGTCGATGTCGACAATGAACAGATTGCCTACGAGGCGACCCGGCGGCTCATGGATAAGGGCTGTCGACGCATTGCGCTGCAACTTCTCGTTCCGGAGGACCAGGCGAGCGCCATGCGTCTTTCCGGTTATGGAAGGGCAATGGCCGAGGCCGGTATTCCGATCGACCCATCGCTGATCGGTCATGGCATGTTCACCATGGAATCGAGCGCAGGCTGGTTCGATCGCTTGCTGGCGTCGTCGGATCCGCCAACGGGCCTGGCGTGCGCCAACGAACTGGGCCTTCTGGGAGCGTTGCACGCTCTCGGCAAGCGGGGTCTTACACCAGGCCGCGACGTCCACATCGTCACCCGTGACAGCACGCGGCTGGCACGCTTCCTGCCGGCAAAGATCGGAGTTCATTCCGTGGATATGGCTGGTGTTGGACGCAAACTTATCGAAGTCCTGGAGAGCCGGATCATCAATCCGCTTGGGCCGGTGGAGACAGTCTTGGTGCAAGGCAGATTCGAGCCGGCCGAATAGTCCGGGCTGCCCTCAGGAGGCCACCTTGTCTTGAACCGGCCGGATCAGCGCTTTCGCGGCATCTGCTCCCGCCGCTAGGATGCGATCCGACAATTCCGTCCCTTCCACGGCGCGCGCGAGTTGAAGAGCGCCGATGAGCGTTGCAAACATGCCCAACGCAGCGCCCTCTGGATCATTGGTCCGCGGCAGAGCTTCGGCTATCTGGCGCACCAGGGATTGAATGCGCTCGGCGTAGAGGGCCCGCGTTTCAGGCGGCTGCCGCGCGATTTCCGGCAACAACGCGGCCGAAGCGCAGCCCTTTCCAGGATTGTCCCGGTGCTCGGCCGATAGATACGTCTCTATGGCCATTTCCGGGCCGCCGGCGGCCAATGCTTCCTGCACTTGATGCGACTGAGCGTCCAAGGCCGCCGCCACGCTTTCACGGACGAGCTCCGCCTTGGACTGGAAGTGCGGATAGAAGGCGCCGTTCGTCAGCCCGGCGTCGCTCATGATGGTTGCCAGCCCGGACGCCGCGATGCCGTCAGATCGAAAACGTTCGGCGGCGACCTCCATGATCCGGCTGCGTGACGCGTCTTTTCGGCCCTTTTCGTAGCGCATGCTGCTATTCCTCTTTGCTATTGCATTATTAGCGTAATGTGATATTATGATCATAATTCAATTGATGGAAAAAATCTAGCCCTCATGATTTTGGAGCACGAAATGAAGATGAATTCGGGAAAGACCGCGCTCGTGACTGGAGCATCCTCGGGCATTGGCCGAGCCAGCGCCGAGGCACTGGCGCGGGCAGGGTTTACGGTCTTCGGGACAAGCCGCAGGGCGACAAGCAACGGACCGACACAGGTATCCATGCTGACGTGCGACGTCACCAACGGGGACTCGGTCGGCGCCCTCGTCTCAACTGTGCTCGCGCAGACCGGCCGGATCGACCTCCTGGTCAACAATGCCGGTGTCGGCCTGCTAGGCGGCGCCGAGGAATCCTCGGTCGCACAGGTACAAGCCCTGTTCGACGTCAATCTGTTCGGCGTCATGCGGATGACCAATGCGGTGTTGCCGTCGATGCGGCGGCGCGGCGAAGGGCGCATCATCAATATCGGCTCCATTCTGGGACTGGTACCCGCGCCATACTCAGCTCATTACTCGGCGGTCAAGCACGCGCTCGAAGGCTATTCGGAATCGCTCGACCACGAGGTGCGCGCCTTCAACGTCCGCGTTTCCGTCATCGAGCCGGCATTCGTCCGCACCGTCTTCGACCAGAACGGCATCGAGCCGGATTCGCTGTTGAAGGAATACGATCGGGCTCGAGCCGGGCTCAAGGCGCTGCTGGGCGATGTGATGCCCAAAGCCGATCGGCCGGAAGTGGTGGCGGATGTGGTTGTCAAGGCAGCGACCGATGCCCGTCCGCGACGGCGCTATACCGCTGGCAAGGCAGCGCGCCAGGTCAGCCTGCTGCGCCGCTTTGCCCCCGCGGGGATTTTCGACAAGAGCCTGCGCAAGCAGTTCCGACTGCCGGTCTGAACAACAGCGAGCCAGAGGATTTCACGCACATGCGACTAGCAACCACAACACATTTGGTCAGGCCCTACGAGACGGAGGCGCCAAGCATGACACATACATCCAATCGGTCGCCGCGTTCACCGGCATTGTTCCAGGACGCGCCAACGCTCTCGATCGATGTCGGCGGCACAGCATTTGCTTACAGGGAACTCGGGCCCAGGGCGGGCGTGCCGGTGATCCTGCTCAACCATCTGGCTGCTCAGCTGGATAATTTTGATCCGCGCATCGTCGACGGCCTCGCTGCGACCCGGCGGGTGATTGCCTTCGACAATCGCGGCATCGGTGCTTCGGGGGGCAAGACTCCGTCGACCATTTCCGGCATGGCGCGGGATGCAATCGCCTTTATCCGGGCGCTGGGGTTCGAAGAAGTCGATCTCTTCGGCTTTTCGCTCGGCGGCTTCGTGGCGCAGGAAATAGTGCTGACGGAGCCTAAGCTCGTGCGCAAACTCATCCTGGCTGGAACGGGGCCGGCCGGTGGGCAAGGCATCGACAAGGTGACGCCGCTGACGATCGTGGACATGATCAAGGGCGCGCTGACTTTGCGGGATCCGAAATACTATCTCTTCTTCACAAGGACGCCGAATGGGCGCCGCGCCGCAAACGCGTTTCTGGGACGGCTGAAGGAGCGCCGGAATAACCGGGACAAGGCGGTATCGCTGAGCGCCTTCGGCGCGCAACTCAAGGCGATCAAGGCCTACGGACTGCTGGCGCCGCAAGACCTGAGCGCCATCCGCATTCCCACTTTGGTTGCGAATGGCGACCAGGACAGGATGGTGCCGAGCAGCAATACCTACGATCTCGCTAGGCGTATCCCGGGGGCGCATCTGGTTATCTATCCGGATGCCGGGCATGGCGGGGTATTTCAGAACTACGCCGATTTTGTCCCGAAAGCCCTGTCCTTCCTCGAGGCTGAGGCCTTGCCGCAGGGCGGCTATGCAGCTGAAAACGTTCGGCTTGTTTCGTCCGGAACAGCAACAGACATTCTTAGAAAGTAACTGCCATGAAGGCATTCGTTGTCGATAAGTATAATAAAAAGGGCACCCTGCGGCTGGCCGAAATGCCGGAGCCGGAGCTCCAGGACAGCGATGTTCTGGTCGAGGTCCATGCCGCAGGGGTGAACCTGCTCGATTCCAAGGTCAGAACCGGAGAATTTAAACTCATCCTGCCCTATCACCGGCCCTTCACCCTGGGCCACGACGTGGCCGGGAAGGTTGTTCGCGTGGGATCCAAGGTCGGCAAGTTCAAAGCCGGCGACGAGGTCTATGCGCGGCCGCGCGATGGCCGGATTGGGACATTCGCCGAATTCATTGCCGTCAATGAAGCCGACGTGGCGCTCAAGCCTGAGAATCTCAGCATGGAAGAGGCGGCCTCGATTCCCCTGGTCGGTCTCACCGCCTGGCAGACGCTTATCGACAGGGCAAACCTGAAGAAGGGACAGAAGGTGTTCATTCAGGCTGGTTCCGGCGGCGTCGGGATATTTGCTATTCAGTTGGCCAAGCACCTCGGCGCGACCGTTGCGACAACCGCCAGCGCGGCGAGTGGCGATCTGGTGAAAAGTCTCGGCGCCGATGTCGTCGTCGACTACAGGAAAGACGACTTCGAGAAAGTTCTGTCGGGCTACGATGTCGTCTTGAACAGCCAGGACGCCAAAACACTGGAAAAATCTCTGAGCGTGCTGAAACCGGGTGGGAAGCTCATCTCCATCTCGGGTCCGCCGGATCCCGAATTTGGCAGGGAAAAGGGACTGAATTTGATGCTGAGGCTGGTGCTGCGCCTACTCAGCCGCGGAATTCGGGCCAAAGCCAAGCGCCGTGGTGTGCAGTTTTCGTTCCTTTTCATGTGGGCGCAGGGCGATCAGCTGAGCAAAATCACCGCCCTCATCGAAGCCGGCGCGATCCGCCCGGTTTTGGATCGGGTCTTTCCATTCGAAGCGACCAATGACGCCCTGGCCTATGTCGAAACAGGACGCGCCAAGGGCAAGGTCGTCATCAAGGTCAGATAGCAGGCGCCTCGAACGCTGCCCTCAGCGTCTCGAACGGTGCCAGCGCGCCGCGCACCTGCACGACGGCGGCGGCGACGCGATGGGCGCGCAGCACGGCTTCTGCCGGGGCATGGCCGGCAAGGCGAGCGGCGAGATAGGCGCCGTTGAAGGAGTCGCCGGCGCCGGTGGTGTCGACCGGGTTGGCCACGTGTACCGCCGGCACCGATTGCAAGGTTCCGTTTTGCGCGATCAGCGCCGGTTCCTCGCCGTTCTTGACGACGACTTCGCCAACCAGTTTTCGCAGCCGTTCAGCTGTTTCCTGCGATGTCGTATCACCAAACAGCATCTGCTCATCGGGAAAGGTGGGTAGTGCGATGTCGGCGACGGCGAGCGCCTCGAGGATCGCGGCCTGCGCTTCCTCGCGCCGGCGCCACAGCCGCAGCCGGTAGTTGGGATCGAAGGCGATCAGCGAGCCGGCCGCGCGCGCCTTGGCCACGGCCGTCAGCAGCACCTCGCGTGCGTCGTCGTCGAGGATTGCCAAAGTGATTCCGGAAAAATAGACAAGCGCCTGGTTTTCAAGGCTTTTCTGCAAAGCGGCTGGGTCCGAAGCCAACTGCCTTGCGGCCGCATCGGCCCGCCAATAGGTGAAAGAACGTTCAGCGCCGGTCAGCGTGATCGCATAGAGGCCGGGGCGGGCGCCCGCTATCACCGGGCTGGCGCCGATGCCGATGCCGTTCTCGGCCAGGAACTTGATCTGGTCGCGTGAGAACGGGTCGTCGCCGAAGGCCGACACATAGGTCGCCGGCCGCTCGCCGCTCAAGGCATGCAGCGCCCACAAAGTGTTGAACGTGTCGCCGGCAAAGCCCATGCGCCAGTTCGGCCCGACCTGCCCCGAAAGCTCGAGCATGCACTCGCCGATCGAGGCGATGCCGTTTCCTGCCATGAAGTACTCCTCCATCCTGCAATTGCGGTGCTGTAGCTTTTTGCTGCCGGCAGCGCCATGCTTGGCGACGGCGGATTCTTGCACTGGGGGCAATTTCCCACAGGGGCGTGGGACGCGATCTGCCCAGCGAAACGTTATCCGCAGAACAGGAATAGGTTTGGCATCGTTATGGCGTTATCTTCTTGGAGGCCTCGGCTTGGCTACCTTGCTCGCCGGCGTGCTGGCCGTCGTCTATCTGACGGCGCCGCATGCGCCGCAACCAAGCTCGGACGTAGGCCGTTCCAAGACGGCAGCGAACAAGCTGTTCGTGGCGACTTTCGAGCCCGAGAAGGGCGTCATCCGGCAGGGCGAACTGGAATCCTGGCTGCTGACGCTGAGAACCGTCGAGGGTGCGCCGGTGGAAGGTGCTGCGATAACGATTTCCGGCGGCATGCCGCAGCACAAGCACGGTCTGCCGACCAGCCCGCAGGCGACCGATTACCTCGGCGAGGGGCGCTATCGCATCGACGGCGTGAAATTCACGATGAGCGGGTGGTGGCAATTGCATTTTGCCATTTCCGCTGCGGCCGGTTCGGACACTGTCGTCTTCAACGTGGTGCTGTGAGCCACTGATGGCCCGGTTTTCCAGTCTTCTCGCGTTGGTGGTGGTGGCCGTGCTTGCCGGCTGCGGCAGACCGGAGTTTTCCGATGCCGAAAAGCAGACCATCGCCTCGCTGGCCCTGTCCAAGCTGCCGCCGCTGAAGCCCGACACCACCAATCGCTTCGCCGATGTGCCGGCCGCAGCGGCACTGGGCTCGACGCTGTTCTTCGACACCGGGATGAGCGGCGACGACACGGTATCGTGCTCGACCTGCCACAAGATCGACCGCCAATTCCAGGACGACCTGCCGCAAGCTGTCGGCGTCGGCCGCACCAACCGTCGTACCATGCCGTTGGCCGGCGTCGCGCATGATCCCTGGTTCTTCTGGGACGGGCGGCGCGACAGCCTGTGGGCGCAAGCGCTGACACCGCTCGAAAATCCGCTGGAGCAGGCCGGCAACCGCGCCGCCTTCGCGCATTACATCAAGGCCCGCTTCGGCGAGCGCTACGAGCGCATCTTCGGGCCGCTGCCTGACCTTTCGAGCGTGCCGGCCAATGCCAGCCCGCTCGGCACCGATGCCGAGAAGGCGGCCTGGAACGCCATGCCCGCCAGCCAAGCCGAGGACGTCAACCGCGTCTTTGCCAATATCGGCAAGGCGATCGCCGCCTTCGAGCGCTCGATCGCGCCGCCGCAGACACGCTTCGACCGCTTTGCCATCGACCTGGCTGCGGGCGCCGAGCCGAAAGGCGACGCCGCCTTTTCGCCGGAGGAAATCCTCGGCCTGAAGCTGTTCATCGGCAAGGCCAATTGCGTGACCTGCCACAATGGCCCGCGTCTTACCGACGGCAGCTTCCACAACACCGGCGTGCCGCCGGTCGCGGGCCTGCCGCCGGATCGCGGCCGTGTCGACGCGGTGGCGCAGGTCGAGGCCGATCCGTTCAACTGCTTCGGTGCCTTTCGCGACGGCGATGCCAGCGCCTGCCGCGAACTGCGCTTCATGGTCAAGGCCGGGCCGGAACTCGTCCGTGCCTACAAGACCCCGTCGCTGCGCGGCGCGGCCACCCGTCCGCCCTACATGCATGCCGGGCAGTTTTCCTCGCTCGACGAAGTGGTGGCGCATTATTCCAAGGCGCCGGCAAGTGTCGAAGGCACATCCGAGATCCATCCGCTGCAGCTTTCGGATCGCGAACGCGCGGCGCTGGTGGCGTTTCTGAAGACGCTGGCGGAGTGAGGTTGGCGGGACAACAGCAGCGCTCTCCTACCGATCCTTCACCGTCTCCATCGCCACGAAGGTCGAGGTCTGGGCGACGTGCGGCAGGGCCGAGATGCGCTCGCCGAGCACGCGGCGGTAGGCGGCGATGTCGGTGGTGCGGACCTTCAGCAGATAGTCGAAGCTCGACGCCATCATGTGGCACTGCTCGATCTCCGGCACCGCCTGCACGGCGCGGTTGAAGGCGTCGAGCGCGGCCGAGCGGGTGTCGGACAGTTTCACCTGGACGAAGGCGACATGGCCTTCGCCCATGCGCTCACGGTCGATGATCGCCTGGTAGCCCCTGATGAAGCCGTCCTTCTCCAGCCGCTTGACTCGAGCCTGCACCGGCGTCTTCGACAGGCCGACTTTCGCCGCCAGATCCGACATGGAAAGCCGGCCATTGCTACCCAACGCCGACAGGATGTTCCTGTCGATCCGGTCCAATTGGTCTTCTGTCATTGGATTCCTGGTCGAATTGGAGGTGATCAGTCCTAATGATAGATCGATCGACCTGTGCTGTCGATTTCTTTGGACCGACTGGAATCCCTACTTATGTTAGCTTGCGCCATTCGGTCCGGTGACCGCCGGCCCGCTCCCTTATACAGGACCGCCATGCCAGCGCTCGACACCATCCGCCAGCAGATCCGTGCCAATTATTTGCCCGACGAAGACCAGGCGGTGAAGCGGCTGGCCGAGGCGGCCGGGCTGTCCGCGCAAGACCGCAAGGCGATTTCGGCCCGTGCCGCCGATCTGGTGCGCGCGGTGCGCGGCTCGTCCGATCCGCGGCTGATGGAGGTCTTCCTGTCAGCCTATGGTCTCTCGACCAAGGAGGGCGTGGCGCTGATGTGCCTGGCCGAGGCGCTGCTGCGCGTGCCCGACACCGAGACGATGGACGACCTCATCGCCGACAAGATTGCGCCGCACGACTGGTCGGCGCATTCGGGCGGCTCGAGCTCGATCTTCATCAATGCGTCGACCTGGGCGCTGATGCTGACCGGCCGCGTGCTCGACGAAGGCGAGGGCGGCATCGAAGGCACGCTGCGCGCCATGGTGCGCCGGCTGGGCGAGCCGGTCATCCGCAAGGCGGTGGCGGCGGCGATGCGCGAGATGGGCGAGCAATTCGTGCTCGGCCGCACCATTGCCGAAGCCGTCAGGCGCGGCCGGCCGATGACGCAGAAAGGCTATCTCTATTCCTTCGACATGCTGGGCGAGGCGGCCCGCACCGAGGCCGACGCGCTGCGCTACCTCAAGGCATATGCCGACGCCATCTCCTCGCTCGATGCCGGCGCCAACGGCCCCGACATCCGCCAGAATCACGGCATCTCGGTAAAACTGTCGGCGCTGCATCCGCGCTATGAAGTGACGCAGAAGGAAAAGATGCTGCCCGTCATGGCCGAGCGGCTATTGTCGCTGGCGCTGGCGGCGCGCCATTCGCGCATGGGCCTCAACATCGACGCCGAGGAAGCCGACCGCCTCGATTTGTCGCTCGACGTCATCGAGCGGGTGCTGGCCGAGCCGGAGCTTGCCGGCTGGAACGGTTTTGGCGTCGTCGTGCAGGCCTATGGCCCGCGCGCCGCCTTCGTTATCGACTGGCTCTACGAACTGGCGAGGAAATACGACCGCAGCATCATGGTGCGGCTGGTCAAGGGCGCCTATTGGGACACCGAAATCAAGCGGGCGCAGACGCTCGGGCTCGACGGCTATCCGGTCTTTACCCGCAAGGCCAACACCGACGTGTCCTACCTGGCCTGCGCGAAGAAGCTGTTGGCGATGACCGATCGCATCTATCCGCAATTCGCCACCCACAACGCCCACACCGTCGCCGCCATCCTGTCGATGACGACGGACCGCGATACATTCGAGTTCCAGCGGCTGCACGGCATGGGCGAAGCACTGCACGAGACGGTGCGCAAGGCCGAAGGCACGCGCTGCCGCATCTATGCGCCGGTCGGCGCGCATTCCGACCTGCTCGCCTATCTGGTCCGCCGGCTGCTGGAGAACGGCGCCAACTCCTCGTTTGTCCACCAGCTCACCGACGAGGAGGTCGAGCCCGAGGACATCGCCCGCGACCCGCTCGAAACGGTGGAGAAACAAGGCCCCGCCGCCAATCCGGCGATCGTGCCGCCGTCGGCGATCTTTGGCCCCGGCCGGCGCAATTCCAGGGGTTTCGACATCACCGACACGCTGACGCTGGCGGCGATCGACAAGGCCAGGGCCGAGTTCGCCGGGCCGGAGCGCTGGCACGCCAAGCCGGTCAGCCGCGCTGCCGGCTATGGCAAGCAGCGTCCGGTCGTCAATCCGGCAAAACCTTCGGAAGTGGTCGGCACGGTCAGCGAGGCCGGCGCCAAGCAGGTCGAGACCGCCGTGCGCATCGCCGTCGAGGCACAACCGGCATGGGCAAGACGCCCGGTCGCCGAGCGCGCCGCCATCCTCAACCGGGCGGCCGACCTCTATGAGGCGAACGCCGTCGAGTTCTTCGCGCTGGCCTCACGCGAGGCCGGTAAGTCATTGGCCGACGGCGTCGCCGAGGTGCGCGAGGCGGTCGATTTCCTGCGCTACTATGCGGCTGAGGCCGCCAATGGCGAGGCGGGCACCGAGGCGCGCGGCGCCATCGCCTGCATCTCGCCGTGGAATTTCCCGCTGGCCATCTTCACCGGGCAGATTGCGGCAGCACTCGTCACCGGCAATTCGGTGATCGCCAAACCGGCCGAGCAGACGCCGCTGATCGCCTTCCGCGCCGTCCAGCTGCTGCGCGAGGCCGGCGTGCCGGAAGACGTCATCCAGCTTCTGCCCGGCGACGGTCCCTCGGTCGGCGGCCCGCTGACCGCCGATCCGCGCATTGCCGGGGTCTGCTTCACCGGCTCGACCGAGGTCGCCAAGCTGATCGAAAAGCAGCTCGCCGACACCGCCGCGCCCGACGCCATGCTGATCGCCGAGACCGGCGGCCTGAACGCCATGATCGTCGATTCCACTGCGCTGCCGGAACAGGCGGTGCGCGACATCCTCGCCTCCGCCTTCCAGAGTGCCGGCCAGCGCTGCTCGGCATTGCGCATGCTCTACGTGCAGAAGGACGTCGAGAAGAAGATGCTTGAGATGCTGAAAGGCGCGATGGAAGCGCTCAGCCTCGGCGACCCGTGGCGGATCTCGACCGATGTCGGCCCGGTCATCGACGACGAGGCGCAAGCGTCGATCCGCGACTATTGCACCAAAATGGGCCTGCAGGGCCGGCTGATTGCCAAGCTCGAAGCACCGAAGGACGGCCGCTTCGTTGCGCCGCACGTCTTTCGAGTCAAGGGCATCGAGGAGTTGGAGCGCGAGGTGTTCGGCCCGGTGCTGCACGTCGCCACCTTCGATGCCGACGAGATCGATGCGGTGATCGCCGCGATCAACCGCAAAGGCTATGGCCTGACCTTCGGCCTGCACACCCGCATCGAAGGCCGCGCCCAGCATTTCGTCGATGGCATCCATGCCGGCAACATCTATGTCAACCGCAACCAGATCGGCGCCGTCGTCGGCGCGCAGCCGTTCGGCGGCGAGGGGCTTTCCGGCACCGGGCCGAAGGCCGGCGGGCCACATTATCTCCGGCGCTTCCGCAAGGGGCCGGAGGCCGGCACCCATCTTGCCGAAGGCCGCAAGGTGACTGCGACCGAGCTCGCCGACAATCTGCCGGACCCGGCGTTTGGCGGCTGGTCGACGCGGCCGGATCGCGTCGCCATCCTGAGGAAACATCTGCGCGGCAAGGGCGCCGCGGCCATCGGCGCTGCAGCCGCCGTCGATTTCGGCCAGGTCGACCTGCCCGGGCCGACCGGTGAGGCAAACACGCTGTCGCTGTCGCCCCGCGGGCGCGTGCTCTGCCTCGGTCCCGACGCGGATACGCTGCTTGCCCAGGCGATCCAGGCGCTATCCGCCGGCAATGCGGTGCTCGCCGTCGCGCCCGGCGCGCCGGCAGCGCTGTCGGCGCTGACCGGCAAGGGCCTGCCGCTGGCGGCCATCGACGGTAGACCGGACCCGGTCGAAGCGCGCTCGCTGCGGGTCGATGTCGTGGCCTTTTCTGGCACGCCCGAGGCCGCGCGCATCGTGCGCAAGGTCATCGCCGAGCGCGCCGGCCCGATCGTGCCGCTGGTCAGCGAAGTCTATTATCCGGCCGCCTATGCGCACGAGCGCGCCGTGTGCGTCGACACCACGGCGGCGGGCGGCAATGCCAGCCTGCTGGCTGCGGCCTGAGGGTTTCGCTACGGCTCGCTCATCGCGGGCAGGGGCGGCGCCGACTTTGGTGCCCGCATGAGGACGATCGTTACCTAATACCGAGCGGCACTTCGAACTGCCAGGCCGAGCGACCGGCTCCGTCTGGAATAGGGGGAAACGGAGAAGCCCGGCGGACTGCGTCGAGTGCGGCCTTGTCCAGCGCGGCAACACCCGAACTGCCCGTCAGCCTGGCCGACCGGACGCTGCCGTTCGAGCCGACGGTAAAGGCAACGGTAGCCGTGCCAGTGGCGCGCGTGCGTGTCGAATTGAGGGCCCGCACCAGCTTTGACCGGATCTTGCCGGGATAGTTCGTGACGGCTGCATTGCCGACGCCTGATTTGCCGCCCCTGCTGGCGGTCAGGATCTTGCCGTCCTTCTTGCCGTCGGCCGTGCCGCGCGCGACATCCGTTTCGTCACGGCCGCCGGAGCCGGTCTTTCTCTTCTTGGAATCGGCTTTGGCAAGTGCCTTGGCCGCCTTCTTGCGCAGGGCCGGCTTTTCAGGCTCGTTTGGTTCGGCCTTCTTGGCCGGCTTGTTCTTTGCGGTTGCCTTCTTCGGCTGCTTGGGCTCCGGCCTGTTCGGCTTCGGTTCTTCCGCCGCGCCGACGGTCTCGGTCGTCTGAACTGTTTCGGCTGGCGTCGGATCGGCTGGTGCCGGTGCGCTTGTCTCGGCAGGCTCGGCCGTTTCGGTGGCGCTGACTGGCGGCGGCACGGCATTGTCGTCGGCAGGCACCAGCCTGTCGGTCGCAAGAATGTCGGGCGATGGGTCCTGGCGCGCCGGCTGCGCAGGTGCCGGCTCTGTGCGATCGGCAAGTGCAGTTTCTTTGGCGGCCTCGCTGACCGGCTCGACCACCTCGATGTCCGACGTCTTCGCCGCGTCAGTGACCGGCTGGAGTGTCTCCTCAGCCGCGGTCGCCTGCGCCTCGACCGTTTCGACGGGCTTGGCGTCGAGCATGGTCACCATCGTTACGTTGGCCACTTCCGGGTCGTCTCCGACATCGCCGGCCGCCTGCTGCGGCTCGGCGCCGAGCAGCATTTCGCCTTGCTGGTCGGCACCCTCGATCCTTGGCCGGTCGTCCGGCAGCGTGAGAAAGGCCAGCGCCACGGCTACGTGGAATGCGCAAGAGCAGGCGATCGCGACCGTCCAATTGCGGCGCCGCTGCTTCTGTCGTGCCTGCCGCAATGGCTCCACTGGTACCGCAGTCAAGTCGCCGTCGGCATCGGCGATGTAACTGTCTTCCGGCCTGTCGCGCGGCGAAACACGCGGCGCCCCGCGCGGGATGGCGAAATCCGGATCGTCCGGCTCCGGCGGCAGCAAACCGGCTAGCGGCCACGCCACGGTGTTTCGCGCGAATGCGGGTTCCAGTCCCAAATTCAGACCCCGAAGGCGATGCCGGTCCTGGTCTGCGTCTTCAGCCCGCGCATGCAGGCATTCGGCTCGGCGCCGGCGCATTCCGTGGCGCTGTTGATCAACACGCGGCTAACCTTGCCGCAATCGGTGCCGGCAAGGTCGAAACGCGTCACCTTGGTCTTGCCTGACGGCAGCTCCTTGAAATCGAGCACGGTCAGCCGATCGACGACACCGGCCTCGTTGAACAGCGCGATCTCGAATGCCGCCTTGGACAGACCGGCGCCGAGATTGTTGGTGACCACGAAGGTCAGGCGGCAGCCCTTGTCGGAAGGCTGCGCGCCGTTGAGCTCGAGGAGAAGCGCCGGCGCTTGCTGTTGTGTCCATGCCGGAGGCGCCGCAAGCGATATTGCCAGCACCGCGGCGAACAGACGAAGGGATGCCGTCATGCTTGTCATTGTCGTCAGCCTCCAAACCTCATCGTCGCCGCCAGCTTCAGGGTGACGCCGGGCTCGTAGACGACACTCGTGGTCGACGCGTTCAGCGGGTTGGCATATTTGACGTCGAACAGATTGTCGGCGCGGAAATCGACCTTGAAATTGTCGGACGCCTGATAGCTGGCGAAGGCATTGACCAGCGTATAGTCCTTGGCCACCGCGTTGCCCTGCGGCTTGCCGTTGTATTGCACCTCACCGCCGATGGTCAGCCTGTCCTCGAGGAAGCGAAAGCCGAGTTGCCCGGTGACCTGGGAGGAGGGGACGGTGACTAGGTCCGCCCGTTCGCCTTCATAGGAAATCGTGTGGCCATCGGTGAACGAGGCGGAAAGGCCGGCAAAGCCCCACGCTGCGTCGTAGACGCCCTCCATCTCGAAGCCGTGAATCTTGGCCTTGGCGAAATTCTGATACTGGAAACAGATCGGTATGCCCGGACCGAACGGGCAGCCGCTGGTAGGGTCGAACGCCGATAGAGTTACGCCGTCGATGTAATCGTCGACATTGTTGTTGAAATAGGCCGCCTTCAGTCGCAGCGCGTCGTCGGCCTGGATGACGCCGTTGGTGCTGTAGTTGACGCCGAATTCCACGGTCTTGCCGGTTTCGGGCTTGAGATTGGGATTGGGGAGGAACGGGAAGCTGACGCCTGCCGGATGATTGCCGCTGATCAGCGTCTCCGACAGCGACGGAGAACGGTAGCCTTCCGCATAGGTGCCGTAGAATTGCAGCCCGGAAAGGCTGGCGGTTTCGAAGGGCGAAATGCCCACTGTGATGCGTGGCGACAGCCGGTTGCCAGAGGTTTCGCCGACATCGCTGTCGAGCTTGTAGCTATCGTAACGCAGCCCGGCGATGACCTCGAGCCAGTCCCAGGTGAGCTTGTCCTGAACGTAAGCGCCGGAGACGTTTCTATCGCCCGAGGGCGTGTAGAAACTGTCGCCGCCCGCCGTGCCGCCTGTCTCGACATCGTCGGCAACCCAGTCGCCGCCATAGGTCAGCTCATGCGCAATGCCGACGGTCTCGAATCTCGACGTGTTCCAAATGTCGATGCCGGAGGTGCCGATGTCGAACGTCGATTTCGAACCCGCCGGCAGAACCACAGGCAGGCCGGTGACCGGATCAAACCGGTTTTGCGCGACAAGGGTCGTCAGATCGAGCTTGGTCTTGTTGTAGGAGGCGTTGATGTGGAGATCGAGCCAGCTCTTGTCTTCGTCGGTGATGTTGTAGCGGGCCGTGAAGGTATTCGCCTTCAGGTCGGCGTCGTTCACCGGCGCGCTGCCGCTGGTCTCGGTCCATCCGTCGTTCGAGCCGATCCAACCGAGCTTCAGCTCGCTGTTTTCGCTGGGGCGGATGGTCGTCTTGAGCAGGCCGCTCAAGACATCGAAGCCAGTGCCCGCTACAGTGTCGCCGCCGCCATACTTGTAGTCGTCAAAGTCGCGGTAGACGATGTTGCCGAGCACGTCCCAATTCTCGTTTATCCGGTACGCGCCGGTGGCGCTGGTGCTCCAGCCTTCGCCGTTGGTTTCGTAGCGCCCGGTCGCGGATGCCGCCCAGGTCTCGTCCGGCTTGAGGAAATCCTGAGCATCCTTGGTGTCGAAAAAGACGACGCCGCCGATCGCCCCGGAGCCGTAGGTATTGGCGACCGGGCCGCGGATCACATCGATGGATTTGATCAGTTCGGGATCGATGTAGAAGGTCGATTGCGTACCGTGATCCGAGCGCTGAAAATTCTGACGGGCGCCGTCGACGATGACGGAGACGCGGCCGAAATCCTGCAGGCCGCGGATGTTGATGCTGGAACTGACACGCCTTGCGTCGGCCTGGACGGCGACACCCGGCACACCGAACAGCATCTCGTTGGGCGTCGTCGCCATGCGGCGCTCGAGCTGTTCCTCGTCGACATGACTGGCTGAAGCAAGCGACTCGATCGCCGTCTCGCCGGTACGGCTGAGGATCAGGATCTTGTCGAGCAGCGTGGTACCCGCCGGGGCCGGCTTTACCTTTTCGGGCTGTTGAGACGGGTCAGTCTGCTGCTGGTCGGCTGCCGGTTGGGCGGCCTGCTGGGCGCCGGCCGGTGTGGCGAGCAGCGGGATCGCCGCCGCGCCGGCCAGCAACGCGGCCATTTTGCTTGCCATAGACCCCATTTTGCTTGCCGTCGACCAGTGTGCCAGGCCGCTGCCCGCCAGCCGTCCCCAATTCGCCAACCCCATGCTGGAACTCCAAGAATCCATGTTCGATGCTGGCTGGCTTGGGGCTCGCTGGCATTTTTCATCGCGTCCGGCGTCTTAAATGTTGACTCATTTACTCCGGTATTGCACTGCTAGATAACATGACCATTCGAGTCAAGAATTGAATCGGCATTTCACGCAGGCGCCGAGCCAGATGCCCGGCACAAAACAGGGAGCGAACCCATGAACACGCACAATCCCAGCGACTTTCGCTATCGCGTCCGCCGTTCCGACGAAAATTCCGTCCGTTTCGACCGGGTCCAATCGGCCGTGAGAACGCTGTCCAGCAACACGCTGTTCCAGGGCGAGCACGAGATCGGCATCGAGCATCATGGTGCGCTGTACCGGCTGAAGATCACCCGGCAGGGCAAGCTCATCCTCAACAAGTAGGTGGTAGAAATGGACCAGCGCGTAAAACCCGCCCCGCACGAGATCCGGCGGGCACGGGCAGACAATCCGAAAATGCGCGAGCGCGACCTCGCCGCCCAGCTCGGTATTTCGGAGGCCGAACTGGTCGCCGCGCATTGCGGCGACGGCGTCGTGCGCGTCGAGCCGCGTGTCAACGACCTTTTGACTGGCCTCGAAGCTGTCGGTGAGGTGATGGCGCTGACCCGCAACGAAAGCGCGGTGCACGAGAAGATCGGCGTCTACGACAAGGTCGTCACCGGTAATCACAATGCCATGGTGCTCGGCGAAAACATCGACCTGCGTATTTTCCCGAAAGTCTGGGCGCACGGCTTTGCCGTGGAAAAGCGCGACGGCGCCGACATCCGACGCAGCCTGCAGTTCTTCGACACCGCAGGCGAGGCGGTACACAAGGTGCATCTCAGGCCAGCATCCAACCTCTACGCCTATCAGAGGCTGGTGGCCGGGCTGGAATCGCCGAACCAGGAACCGACGGTGGCGATTTCAGCGGGCGTGCCTGACGACGAGACCGAGACTGCGGACAATTCGGCGAGCGTCGACGATCTGCGCGACCGCTGGAGCCAGCTGACCGACGTGCATCAGTTCTTCGGCATGTTGAAGACACTGAAGCTCAGCCGCCGCCAGGCGGTGCGCTTGGTCGGCCAGGATTATGCCTGGCTGGTCGATAAGGATGCGGTGAGCGCCATGTTCAACCACGCCGCTGCTGGCGCCATGCCGATCATGTGCTTTGTCGGCAATCGCGGCTGCATCCAGATCCATTCCGGCCCCGTCGCCTCGATCAAGCCGATGGGACCATGGCTCAATGTGCTCGACGAGACCTTCCATCTGCACCTGCGGACCGATCACATCGATGAGGTCTGGGCCGTGCGCAAGCCGACCAAGGACGGCCATGTCACATCGCTCGAAGTCTATGGCGCCGACGGCAAGATGATCATCCAGTTCTTCGGTAAGCGGCATGAGGGCGAAAGCGAGCGCGAAGACTGGCGCTTTCTGGCCGAAAACCTGCCGCGTATCCCAAGCCCGACCGCAGCCTGAGGAAACGATGATGGTTCTATTCTCCAGGCTGGCATCGGTCTCCAGGTCGGCGCTTGGTCCTGCGGCCGCTGTTTTCCTGGCGTTCGCCGTGCTGATGCCGGCTCAGGCCGCCGAAGGCATCGCGACTTTCGCCGACCGCTCAAGGATCGTGGCCATCGGCGGCTCGATCACCGAGATCGTCTACGCGCTCGGCGAACAGGATCGCCTTGTCGCGCGCGATTCGACCAGCCGCTATCCGCAAGCGGCGGCGGAGCTGCCGGATGTCGGCTACATGCGCCAGCTGTCGCCGGAGGGTGTGCTGTCGGTCAATCCGTCGGGCATATTGGCACTGCACGGCAGCGGACCGAAAGAAGCCGTCGACGTCTTGAAGAAATCAAGCATCCCGTTCATCGAGGTGCCCGAGCGCTATGATAATCAAGGCATTCTGGAAAAGATCCACATCGTCGGCAAGGCGCTCGGCACCGAGGCCAAGGCCGATGCGCTGGCGGTCCAGATCGACGCCAGGCTGAAGGCAGCCGAAAAGCAGACCGCCTCGATCAAGGAGCGCAAGTGCATCCTGTTCGTGCTGTCGATGCAGGGCGGCAAGCTGCTTGCCGCCGGCAGCGACACCGCAGCCGACGGCATCATCAAGCTTGCGGGCGGCATCAACGCCATCGACGGCTTTGCCGGCTACAAGCAATTGTCGGACGAGGCAGTCATCACAGCCAGGCCCGACGCGATCCTGATGATGAACAATGCCGGGCCGGCAACCGCGGATGACGAATTGTTTTCGAACCCTGCCGTGGCTTCGACGCCGGCGGGTGCCGCCCGCAAGCTGATCCGCATGGACGGCGGCTATCTGCTCGGCTTCGGCCCGCGCACGGCCGACGCTATCCACGACCTCGCCGTCTCGCTCTATGGCGGCCAGGTCACGGATTGAGCGCGATGGCGGATCATTCGATCGCTGGTGCGGCGGGAATTATGGTGACGGCCGCCGAGGGTGACCGCTCGCGGCGCGCCCGCCTCGTCATCGTGCTGCTCTGCGTCGGGCTGGCTATCGCCGTGCTGTTGTCGCTGACCTCCGGCGCATCCGATGCCTCGGCCATCGGCGTCATGCACAACTGGCTGTTCGGCGCGTTGCCCGGCGACGCGGCGTTGAGCGCCCGCGACGGCCTGATCATCCATGACATCCGTCTGCCGCGCATCATTCTGGGCGTGCTGATCGGCGCATCGCTTGCCGTCTCCGGTGCCGTCATGCAGGGGCTGTTCCGCAATCCGCTGGCCGACCCCGGCCTGATCGGCGTTTCGGCGGGATCGAGCCTCGGTGCGGTCGCCGTCATCGTGCTTGGCTCGACCATGCTGGCGCCGCTGACTTCGGCGCTCGGCACGATGGCTCTGCCGCTGGCTGCGTTCTGCGGCGGGCTGGCGACGACATTGCTGCTCTATCAGGTCGCGACACGGCAGGGCCGGACCTCGGTCGCCACCATGCTGCTCGCCGGCATCGCGCTGGCGGCGCTTGCCATGGCGCTGACCGGCATCCTGATCTTCATGGCCGACGACCGGCAATTGCGCGACCTGACCTTCTGGCAGCTCGGTTCGCTGGGCGGCGCCACCTGGCAGAAGATCGGCTCGGTCGGACCGGTCATCGTGCTGGCGCTGGCGGCAATGCCGTTCCTGGCGCGCGGCCTCAACGCGCTGGCGCTCGGCGAGGCCACGGCCGGCCATCTCGGCATTCCGGTGCAGCGGCTGAAATACACCGCGATTGTCGGCGTCTCGGCGGCGGTCGGCGCGTCGGTCGCCGTCAGCGGCGGCATCGGCTTCGTCGGCATCGTGGTGCCGCATCTGCTGCGCCTGCTGATCGGCCCCGACAACCGTTACCTGCTGCCGGCATCGGCGCTGCTCGGCGCCGCGCTGCTGCTGTTGGCCGACGCCGTTGCCCGCACCATCGTTGCCCCGGCCGAATTGCCGATTGGCATCGTCACCGCGGTCGCCGGTGCCCCGTTCTTCCTGTGGATCCTGCTGCGCAAGCGCGGCGTCATCGACCTGTAAAAGGGGCTCTTATGATCGAAGCGCGCGATGTCTCGGTGGCGATCGGCGGCAAGCGCATTGTCGCCAATGTCGATTTCGCGGCGCGGCCGGGCGAAATCGCGGCCATCGTCGGCCCCAATGGTTCGAGCAAGACGACCTTCCTCAGAGCACTGTCCGGCGATCTTGCTTATTCGGGAGAGGTCACCGTCAACGGCCGCAATCTATCCGCGATGAAGCCGGTCGAGGCGGCGACGGTGCGCGCGGTGCTGCCGCAGGCGGCGACGCTGTCGTTTCCATTCACGGTGCGCGAGATCGTCAGGCTCGGCCTGGTCGGCGGGCGCTCCGGTGTGCTGCCCGGCGAGGACCAGCGCCTGCCCGAACGCGCGCTGGCGCGCGTCGACCTCGACGGTTTCGCCGGCCGCTTCTACCAGGAGCTGTCCGGCGGCGAGCAGCAGCGCGTGCAGCTTGCCCGCGTGCTGTGCCAGGTGTGGGCGCCGGTGCTCGACGGCAAGCCGCGCTATTTGTTCCTCGACGAGCCGGTGTCCAGCCTCGACATCAAACACCAGCTGATCATCATGGACATCGCGCGTGATTTCGCCAGATGCGGCGGCGGCGTGGTCGCCATCCTGCACGACCTCAATTTGACGGCGATGTATGCCGACCGGATTTTCGTCATGCATCGCGGCAAGCTCGCGGCTACAGGTTCGCCGCAACAGGTGCTCAGCGACGAGCTGATCGAAAAGGTCTTCGATTGCCGGCTGAAGGTCGGCGTGTTGCCGGCCGCAAACATGCCATTCGTATTGCCGCAATCGGCAGCTTAGGCAATCAGAGAAATCAGGCGGCCGGCGCCCTTTGCACCAGCATGTCGATGCCGAGCAGGTGTCGCACATTCGGGCGCGCCGCCACCAGATCGGCGATCGTGTAGCGCGACAGCACGGCGAAGAAGGCGTTGAGCGCTTCGCGCAATGCCGAATTCAAGGCGCAGCTGTCAATCAGCGGGCATTCGGCGGCGTCGTTCTCGAAGCACTCGGCCATGGCAAAGCTTTCCTCCGTCACCCGCACGACATCGAACAGGCTGATTGATTCGGCCGCGCGGCCGAGCCTGACGCCGCCATTCCTGCCGCGCACCGTTTCGATCAGGCCGTTTTCGACCAGCGGCTGCAGGATCTTGAACAGGAAAAGTTCCGAGACCGAATAGGCGGCGGCGATCTCGGGGATGCGGCTCAACCGCTCGGTGTTGGCGGCGCAATACATCAGAATGCGCATGGCGTAGTTGGTCTGACGGGTAAGCCGCATTGTGTCCTCACATAACAGTGGTTGGCGTCAATATGGCCTATAGTTTGGAACAATTCCAGACTGGCGCTGCATAATAGATGAATTCCGGCGTCAAGTTTGCGTGCACGATTGCGCGCACCGGAACCAGCGGCGCGCTTTCTGGGGCAGGCGACACTAGATAAGTTCGCATACACGATCAGGAGCGGCCCATCATGTCACGACCAGCCCCGGCATTTGCATCCGTCGCGTCCGTCCGGTTCGACGCCGATGCCGACGCCAAGCTTTCGGCGCTCAGGCGCACCAAGTTCGTCGCCGCCGCAGCACTTGCGTTTTGCGTGCTGGTCTTTGCGGTGGCGAAATCGCTCGAGAGCCGGCATGCGTGGTTGGGCTTCGTCGCCGCTTTCGCCGAGGCGGCGACGATCGGCGGGCTGGCGGACTGGTATGCGGTGGTGGCGCTGTTTCGGCGGCCGCTTGGCCTGCCGATCCCGCATACGGCCATCATTCCGGAAAACCAGAATAGCATCGCCGACAATCTCGGCCGCTTCATCGAGGTGAATTTCCTGGCGCCGGAACCGGTGCGCGAAAAGCTCGCCGAGGTCGACTTTTCCGCGCTGGTCGCGGACTGGTTGGCCGACCCGAACCGCGCCGCCGACCTGTCGCGCTTCGTCGGCCGGCTGGTGCCGCAGACGCTGGCGGCGGTCGAGCAATCCGGACTGCGCGGCTTCTTCACCAGCCGTATGCTGGAGCAGATCGAGAAGGTGCCGCTGGCGCCGCTCGCCGCCGAGCTGCTGTCGGCGCTGACCGACGACCGTCGCCACCAGAAACTGTTCGACGAGTTCACCAAGGTGGTCGGCCGCTTCTTGAGCGACGAGCAGGCGCTGGCGACGATGCGCGAGAAGATCCGCGAGGAACTGCCGTCGCTGTTCAACCTGTTTCGCGCCGACGCCTATCTGTTGAAGAAGATCGTTGCATCGGCCGGCTCGCTGCTCGATGAAGTGCGCGCCGATCCGCACCATCCGATGCGAGCCGAATTCGACCTTTTCGTCGGGACCTTCGTCGAGCGGTTGAGGACATCCAAACAATATGCCAGGCGCGCCGAAAAGCTGAAGCGCGATTTCCTTGCCCGGCCAGAACTCAGCTCGCTGGCCGGCGATATGTGGGACAGCCTGCGGCTGTTCATCGAACAGGACGCCAAGGCGCCGAATTCGATGATCCGCGACCATCTCGCCACCATGTTCGTCGAGGTCGGCCGCCATCTTGCCGACGACGCGCAGATCAGGGCCGACATGAACCAGGGGTTCATCGTGGCGCTTGCATCCTTCGTCGAAAGCCAGAAGAGCGGCGTGTCCAAATTCATCGCCGACCAGGTCAAGCGCTGGGACCTCGCGCAACTGACAAGGCTGATCGAAATGAACATCGGCAAGGACCTGCAATATATTCGCTTCAACGGCATGATCATCGGTGGCCTTGCCGGGCTCGTGCTCTACACCGCCGAACGGCTGTTTCTCGTCGGCTGACTCGTCCGAATGGACCGCTGAGCTTTGCTGCACTATCTTCCGTGCAGTGGTGGCGTTCACGGCAACAGGGGGAGAGAACCAGCATGGCAAAACGACCGGAGTCCGAGTCCTTCATCGACATGTTCAGCAAGTTCGGCCGCGACCTGAAGCTGCCGAATGTCGACGTCGAGGCGATCCTCGCTCACAACCGCAAAAACTTAGAAGCGCTGGAGAAGTCGGCCCGGGCGAGTGCCGCCGGAGCGTCGGCGCTGTTGTCCAGGCAACGCGAGATGCTGCAGGACACGCTGCGCGAAATCACCGACATGGCACAAAACTACAGGGCGCCCGGCAATCCCCAGGAAATGATGGAGAAGCAGGCGGCGTTCGCCAGGAGATCCTTCGAGACCGCGCTGAAGAATGCCGGCGAGATGGCCGAACTGGCGAGGGCGTCCGGCACCGAATCGATCGAAATCCTGCGCAGCCGCATCAAGGAGGCGATGGAGGAGATCCGCGCCGGCCACAACAAGAAGTAAGCTGTTCCCCGGCAGCACACTTGCCGGCGGCAAAGACCGGCGGCTCGGCCGAAGATTATGCGCTGGAATCGCATTGGCGAATTGACAGGGGCGGCCCGTCGTGGTCCGGAACAGGCAAGCGATCGGGAAAGCAGGAATGACGCAGATACGGCCGAGGACGCCGCCGACCTTCGAGCAACTCAGGGCGATGGCCGGGCAGGAGTTGGGCGTCTCGGACTGGACAGTGGTCGATCAGCACCGCATCGACCAGTTTGCCGAATGCACTGGCGATCATCAATGGATCCACGTCGATCCGGAGCGGGCGAAGCGGCAAAGCCCGTTCCGCACCACCATCGCGCATGGCTATCTGACCCTGTCGATCATCGGCGCGCTGGCGCTCGAGATGGGCATCGTACCCGAAAACACGCAGGCCGCCTTCAATTACGGTTTCGACAAAGTGCGTTTCGTGGCGCCGGTCAGGGTCGGCTCGCGGATCAGGCTGCGCACCACGCTCTTGTCGATGGAAGACAAAGGTCCGGGGCAATATCTGATGAAGGCTGCCAATACGGTCGAGATCGAAGGCGAGCAGAGGCCGGCGCTGACCGCCGAGACGCTCGTCATGCTTTATGCGCGCCGCAAGCGGGCCGGCACCTGAGAGTTCAGCCTCAGTTTTGCGGCAGCGCAATCAACGCGACATCGCGTCTTCAAGCGCCCTGAAAATCCGGTCGCCTCCCGATTGCGCGACGTTGAAGCGCATGTAACGGCTGGCCGACCGGGACAGGCTGAACGCATTGCCCGGCGCAAGCACGACATTGGCCGACAGAGCGTGGCGGGCGACATCTGCGGCATCTATCCCCTCCGGCAGCCTGCACCATAAAAACATGCCGGCCGGCTGATCTATCCATGGCATGATGCCGATCGCCCTGAGGCGGGTGCTGCTTTCTTCCATGGCGCGCGAGAGCCGCGCGCGCAGCAGATCGACGTGCTTGCGATAGAGACCGTCCTTCAGCAGCGCCAGTACCAGTTCGGATGCAAGCCGACCGCTGCCAAACGACGTGGCGATCTTGAGATCGGTCAATCCTTCCATCCAGTCGCGAGGAGCGGCGATGAAGCCGCAGCGCACCGATGCCGACAGCGTCTTGGAAAAGCTTCCGACGTGGATGACCCGGCTGAGCCCGTCGAAGGCCGCCAGCCGGGGCGCGGGCGTGTGTTCGAAATCGGCGAAGATATCGTCCTCGATGATTGTCAGCCCCGACTGGTCGGCGAGCTTCAGCACCCGATGAGCAACGACCGGCGACAATATCGCGCCTGTCGGATTGTGGAGCGCCGAATTGGTAATGTAGAGGCGCGGCCGATGCTCGTTCAGTGCCTGCGCGAACAGCTCGATGTCCGGACCCGAGCGCGTGTAGGGGACGCTGATCACCTTGGCCCGATGGGCGCGCAACAGGGCATGGAAGTTGAAATAGCAGGGATCGTCGACCAACACAGTGTCACCCGGTTCGAGCAGGAACCGGCACAGCAGGTCGATCGCCTGGGTGCCCGACTCCGTCAGCATGATCTGGTCCGGAGAGGCTTCGATGCCGTGCTCGGCCATGCGCCGCGCCAGCAGATGGCGCAGCGCCGGCAACCCGAGCGGCGTGCCGTAGTCGGTCAGCGCGGCATCGTCGGCGCGGGCCATCGTCCGCAGCGCGCGGCGCAATCCGGCCTCGGGCATCCATGACGCCGGCAACCAGCCGCAACCCGGTTTCAGGACGCCGTCGCCGGCTTCCAGCGATTGGCGCGAGACCCACAGCGGGTCGACAGCACGGTCAAGCCTGGGGCCGATCTCGGCCAGCGACAGCGGAGCCAACTGTCCGGCGGCATAGAAACCCGAGCCTGGCCGCGAGCGGATCATGCCTTCCGCCGCTAGACGCTCATAGGCTTCGACCACGGTGGACTTGGAAACCTGCATGGCCTTGGCGAAAGCCCGGATCGAAGGCAGCCGCATTCCCGGTGTCAGGCTGCGCGCGGCGATCCTGTGCCTGATCGTCGCCATGACGCTTTCGACAAGCGTCCGGCTGCCCTCATCTGTTGTCGTCTGCTCATCCATCCGTACTGCTCAGCCTACCATGACGGTTTTGTCAAACTGTACCTCATTGTCTCTGGCGGAGCCATACGCCCGGCCCGATAGAGGGCGAAAACGAGCGGAGCATCAATGGACAAGGCGGCAAGTGGCTGGGCGGCGAGTGGCTGGGTCAACGGGTTCATAGGCGTGCTGATCTTCAGCGGTTCGCTTCCGGCGACGCGCGTGGCGGTGATGGATTTCGATCCGGTGTTCGTAACGGTCGCCCGTGCGGCGTCGGCGGGCATCCTCGGCCTGGCGCTGCTGCTTCTCTTTCGCCAGAAGCGCCCGGAGCGGCGAGATCTGCTCCCGCTGGCGATCGTGGCGCTTGGCGTCGTGGTCGGCTTTCCCCTGCTGACGGCGCTGGCGCTCAAGCACATCAATTCGGCTCACTCGATCATTTTCGTCGGCCTGTTGCCGTTGGCGACCGCGATCTTCGGCGTGGTTCGAGGCGGTGATTGCCCGAAGCCGGCGTTCTGGCTGTTCTCGTGCCTCGGCAGCGTCCTTGTCGCCGGTTTTGCAGTCACCCAAGGCCTGTCGGTCTCGCCGCTCGGCGACATCTTAATGCTGGCCGCCATCATCGTGTGCGGATTGGGCTATGCGGAAGGAGCGGCGCTGTCGCGCAAGCTCGGCGGTTGGCAGGTGATCTCGTGGGCGCTGGTGCTGTCGCTGCCCGTCATGCTGGCGCTGACGTTCATCACCATGCCGCCGTCGCTCGAAAGTGCCGGCAGGGGCGCCTGGATTGGCCTGGCCTATGTCTCGCTGTTCAGCATGCTGATCGGTTTCGTGTTCTGGTATCGCGGCCTGGCGCAAGGCGGCATCGCTGCGGTCGGGCAGTTGCAACTGCTGCAGCCTTTCTTCGGCCTTGGGCTGGCGGCAGCGCTGCTGCATGAGCAGTTCAGTCCCGCCATGATCTCCGTCACCGCCGCCGTCGTGCTTTGCGTCGTCGGTGCCAAGAGATATGCGAGATAGGTGCGCCAGCATACTCTTGAACTCGATACCATCGCGTCCAATTGATACCAAGAGCTGCCGACCTGGCGAAACGACGCCTCTGAGGCGCCGAATCGGCCAGCGTGACGCAAGGAGCGAGGTGGCCTGCATCGGCGTGGAGGAAAGGTACAATTTTGGTGCCTGGGGTCCAGAAGATAGCCTTGTCCTCCGGTGGTGAGGTGGCCGTCCGGACGGCTGGTGACGCTTCCAAGCCCGCGCTCGTGCTGCTGCACGGCTTTCCCAGCTCCTCGCGGACGTTTCGCGACGTGATTGCCCCGCTTTCCGGCAGCGTCTATGTCGTGGCGCCTGACCTGCCGGGCTTCGGCGCGTCCGATCTGCCGCCCGAGGCATCGTTCGACATGCTGGCCCGCGCGATTGACGAGCTGCTCTCGCGTCTCAACGTTGGCCGCAGGTTTCTCTATTTGCATGATTTCGGAGCCCCGGTAGCGCTTCATCTCGCCATGCGCGCGCCGGAACTCGTCGAAGGCCTCGTTATCCAGAATGCCAATGCCCACCGCTCCGGCTTTGGTCCGCAATGGGCAGACACATTGGACTTCTGGGCTGCGCCGAATGCTGCGAACCAGCAGGCCGCCACCGCCCATCTGACCCTCGAGGGAGCCCGCGACCAGTACGTCGCCGGCCTGCCAGCCGAGATCGCGGCGCAGATCGATCCAGGTAATTGGATTGAAGACTGGCGGGTCATGTGTCTGCCGGGACGACTTGATCTGCAGAAGGCGCTCATTGCCGACTACGGCCGATATGTCGACCGGTTCGGGGAAGTGGCTGATTATCTGGCGAAGCATCAGCCCCGAGCGATGCTTTTTTGGGGTCGCCACGATGCCTTCTTCGACGTTGCAGAGGTTCAGTCCTGGCTTATGGATCTTCCCCGGATGGAGGCTCACGTCTTCGACGCAGGCCATTTCCTTCTGGAGACGCATGCGCTCAGGGCTGCTGAACTGATGCTGGAGTTTGTCGCTGGCGGCTCAGCTAAGCGTGCTGGCCGCGGCGATCAGAAATAATCGCAAGGATCAGCGCCGCCACGACCAGGGCCGTCGCGACCTGGAAGGTGACCTGCATGCCGCGTGCGGCTGCCGCAGATGCCAATATCTGCTGACCGGTGCCTTCGCTTCCGCCAGCCGATGCGAAGGCAAACACCGCGCCCATCACCGACGCACCGGTGATCAGGCCGAGATTGCGCGACAGATTGAGCAGGCCGGAGACGACGCCGCGCTGGTCGGATGCCACATCGGTCATCACGGCTGAATTGTTGGAGGTCTGAAACAGGCTGTAGCCGGTACAGACGATGATGATTGGTACGACATAGCCGGCAATACCGAATTCCGCCCGCGACAGAGCAAAGGTACCAATAGCGAGATCGAACAGGCCGACGATCATCATCCGGTGCGCCCCGAAACGATCGACCAGGCGTCCGGCCGGCAGTGCCGCCAATGCGGTAACCAGAGGGCCGGTCGACAGGACCAGCCCGACCATGGCTGCGTTCAACCCAAGTGCGCGCGACAGATAGAATGGCGCGACCACCAGCGTCGCCATCATCACGGTGGCGACGATCAGGTTCATGGCAAGGCTTGCGTTCAAGGCGTGATCGCGGAATCTGGCAGGTTGAATCAAGGGGTTCTCGGCCCTTGTCTGCGCAATGACGAACAGCAGGCCAGCCACGGCGGCGGCAATCAGCAAGCCGACATTGAGAAAACCAAAACTGCCGCGCCCAAGGGTCATGGCGAGCGCATAGGCGGCCAACGTCAGAGCGAGCAAAGCCGTGCCGATCCCGTCGAAACCGCGCCGATCCGGTTCCGCTGTCTTTCTTCCGGCCGGCAGGACGCGCCAGGCGAGCGCGAAGGCCAGCGCTCCCAACGGCAGATTGATGAGGAAGATCGCGCGCCAGCCGAGGCCGGCGATCAGCAGTCCGCCAAGCGAGGGGCCAAGCGTGGTGCCGATCGCCGACATGGCGCCGAGCAGGCCCATGGCGCTGCCGGTTTTTTCCCGGGGAACCGTGTCGGCGATAAAGGCCAGCGTCAGAGCCATCATAACGGCCGCGCCGAGCCCCTGTGCCGCCCTTGCGGCGATCAGCAGCCAGAGCGTCGGCGCGAGCCCGCAAAGCACCGATGCGAAGGTGAACAGGGCAATGCCGCCGAGCAACAGCGGTCGGCGGCCGAATATATCGGCGAGCCGCCCGGCGCTGACGATCAAGGTGGTGATGGCGAGCAGATAAGCCAGGACAACCCATTGCACGAGCTGGAACGATGCGCCGAACGCCTGCATCAGCGATGGCAGCCCGACGCTGGCGATGCTGGTGGCGAGCGACGACAGCAGCGTTGAAAGCGACAGACTTGCCAATGCCCATCGGGCCGAGCGGGCGCTCACCGGGGCAACTTCGTTCCAAGTCTTTTCAGCGATCGATGCCAAGGTGAACTCCTTTGCCGACAGCCCCAGGATCGGAGCTGCCGCAAGCTATTCCCCGGCTTGATGTGGCGGAAGACGCAGCACTTGCATTTTATTCGTGCATTGAACGCCACGTCACGATTGAACTGTGCTACGGTCCCTCCATGTCGTCGCCCGATCTCAATCTGCTTGTCGCCCTCGATGTGCTGCTGACCGAGGGCAGTGTGGCGCGCGCGGCCGGGCGGCTACGCCTCAGTCCCTCGGCGATGAGCCGGACGTTGGCGCGGTTGCGCCAGGCGACAGGCGACCCATTGCTGGTTCGGGCCGGCCGTGGCCTGGTTGCGACGCCGCGCGCACTGGAATTGCAGCAACAGGTAGGCCGCGTCGTTCAGGATGCGGAAGCTCTCCTGAGCCCGGCCAGGCTCCTCGACCTCTCTGCTCTCGACAAAGTCTTCACGCTGCGCGCCAACGAAAGTTTCGTCGAGGAGTTCGCGCCGCGTCTTGTCGCCCGCATCGAAGCGGACGCGCCCGGCGTGCGGCTGCGTTTTGCGCCGAAATCCGACAAGAACGACATGGCGCTGCGCGACGCTGGGATTGATCTTGAAATCGGGGTTGCCGGTGAAACGAGCCCTGAAATGCGCATTCAGGCGCTGTTTCGCGACCGCTTCATCGGTGCGGTGCGAACGGGACATAGACTGAGCGAGGGCCTTGTGACGCCGGAACGCTATGCCGCCGGTCGCCACATCAGCGTTTCGCGGCGTGGCCGCGAAAAGGGCCCGATCGACGAGGCATTGAAGCCGCTGGGCCTCGAGCGGACGATTGCGTGCATGGTTTCCAGCTTCTCGGCCACGCTCGCCATGGCGCGCGCCTCCGATCTGATCGCCAGCGTCCCCGAGCGGCACACGCTGGGCGCGCGCGCATGCATGTACAGCTTCCCGTTGCCGGTCGATGTTGCCGAGGTCACCATCTCAATGCTCTGGCATCCGCGGCTCGATGCCGATCCGGCGCAGCGCTGGCTGCGAGCCTGCGTGCGGGAGGTCTGCGCCTCTTTTCGTTAATCTAGAATCTAGTCACCACGCCGATGCCGATGCCTTCGAAGCCGCCCATCGCCATCAAAGCGGCCGGCGCCTCCTCGAGGCTGATCTTCTTGCCGACCAGCAGTTCGGGTTTGAGCTTGCCGGTGCGGATCATCTCCATCATCGCCTGGTAGCGAAACGCCTGCATGCCGTGGCTGCCGCGGATTTCGAGCTCGAAGGCGATCACCTTGTCCATCGGTATCTGCGGCCTTGCGTGGTCGCCGAGCATCAGGCCGACCTGCACGTGGCGCCCGCGGCGGCGCAGGTTCGCGATCGAATTGAACGAGGTACTGGGGTGGCCGAGCGCGTCCATCGACATATGCGCGCCGCCATTGGTGATCTGCTTGACCGCCTTGACCACGTTCGGCGTCTTTGCCGCGTTGATCGTCGCCACCGCGCCGATCTTTTTGGCGAAGTCCAGCTTCTCGTCGGTGAGGTCGATGGCGACGACATTGGCGCCCATGGCGCTGGCGATCATGATCGCCGACAGGCCGACGCCGCCGCAGCCATGCACGGCCACCCATTCGCCGGGGGTCACGCGGCCCTGATCGACGATGGCGCGGAACGAGGTGACGAAGCGGCAGCCGAGGCTGGCGGCAGTGGCGAATTCCATCTCGTCGGGCAAGCGCACGAGATTGGTGTCGGCATGGTCGATGGCGACATATTCGGCGAACGATCCCCAGGCGCTGAAGCCGGGCTGGAACTGATGCTCGCAGACCTGGTGGTTGCCCGAGGTGCATTCGAAGCAGCGGCCGCAGCCGACGGCAAACGGCACAGTGACGCGCTCGCCGCCCTTCCAGCGGGTCACCTGGCTGCCTGCGGAGACCACGACGCCGGCCAGTTCGTGGCCCGGCACATGCGGCAGGCGGATGCCGTCGTCGTGGCCCATCCAGCCATGCCAGTCGCTGCGGCAGAGGCCAGTCGCCTCGACCTTGATGACGACGCCTTCCGGTGCCGGCTCCGGATCGGGAACGGTCTGGATCGTTGGCGTTTCGCCGAACTTTTCGAAGACGACGGCTTTCATGACAAGGCTTTCATAAGTTTCAATTCAATAACGGCGCATTGGTCAGGCGGTTGTTCGGAGTTAGCTTGATGCCGGCGGCGTGTCGAGAAGCGGTTGCCGCTTTCGAAACCACTCGCTCGCTTCAGGATCCCACGGCCAGATGCCTTCGGTCGTAGGATAGATAAGCTGCATAACCCGGAAGCCCAGGCCGTCGTAGAACCAGATGTCCCAACCGAAATGTTCAGGGTAGTGCTCCACATGGACCGAGCCGAACTGACAGTCGAAGCCGCCTATGAAACCAGACGATCGCTGCCCGATGCGGAAAATCTCGCCGTTGCACACCCGTCTGCAGTATTGGTTGATGACAGACTGGGAAAGCTCTGGCTTCAGCCCGACAACGACCAGTTCAGGAGCATTGAAATTGTGCTCTATCCCCACCGAGTAGCTGAAAGGCGGATGCTCGCCTTCTTCCAGCACATACAGAATGTGGCAGCCATATTCTTCGATGTCGGCGAGCGTTTTCGCTTCATCTGGATCTTTGGCTTCTCTATTCGGCATCGATCTGGTTCTCCGGCGCGGCCTTCTGGAACGCCGGCAGCGCCATGCAGGCGGCATGGATGCGCGAGATAGTCGGGTAGGGCGTCATGTCGACGCCGAAACGGGCATTGCTGGTGACCTGCGCGACCAGGCAGATGTCGGCCAGCCCCGGCGTGTCGCCGTGGCAGAATGTCTTGGTCTCGGGCGAGGAAGCCAGAATCTTTTCAAGCGGCTGGAAGCCTTCGTTGACCCAGTGCCGGAACCAGTTGACGACATCCTGGTCGCCGGCGCCGAACAGTGTGCGCAGCGAGGTCAGCACGCGCAGATTGTTCACCGGATGAATGTCGCAGGCGATCATCTGCGCCAGCATCCTGACGCGAGCCCGGCCGGGTGCATCCTTGGGCAGCAGCGGCGGCTCTGGCGTGGTCTCGTCGAGAAATTCGATGATTGCCAGCGACTGCGTCAGCAGCGTGCCGTCGCCCAGGATCAGCGCCGGCACCAGCCCTTGCGGATTAACCGCGAGGTAGGCGGGATCCAGATGCTCGCCGTGGCGCAAATGATGCGGCACGTACTCGTAGGCCAGGCCCTTCATCTCCAGCGCGATCCGCACCCGGTAAGAGGTCGAGGAACGGTAGTAGTTGTGAAGGATGAGGTCGCTCATCGGATCACGGGCCCGGTTGGCCAATAGTCAGTTCGATTTCGCCGATGCCGTCGACGCCGCCGGTGATCTTTTCGCCCGGCCCAATGGCGCCGACGCCAGCTGGCGTTCCGGTGAAGATCAGGTCGCCGGGCCGAAGTTCTACCGCCTCGCTGCAAATCGAGACGATGTCGGGAACCGGCCAGATCAGTTCGGCGAGGTCGCCGTCCTGCCTGATCTCGCCGTCGACCGCGAGCCAGACGCGACCCTTTTCGAGATGACCGGATTTTTGCGCCGGGACCAGCGGGCCGCAGGGCGCTGAGCGGTCGAAGGCTTTCGACCAGTCCCACGGCCTTGCCGCCTTTTTCGCCTCGTCCTGAAGGTCGCGGCGGGTCAGGTCGACGCCGACGCCGTAACCCCAGACATGGTCCAGCGCGCGCTCGCGCGGTATGCGAAAGCCGGCTCTGCCGATCGCGACGACCAGCTCGATTTCGTGATGCAGGTTTTGGGTCAGCGGCGGGTAGGGGATCGTGGTGCCCGAACCGACTGCCGCGTCGACCACCGCGTCGCCCGGTTTGGTGAAGAAGAAGGGCGGGTCGCGCTCGTCATTGCCGAGCTCGCGGGCATGCGCGGCGTAGTTGCGGCCGACGCAGAAGATCCGGCGCACCGCAAAACGCTCCGGCGAGCCTGCGACGGCTACCGACGGGGTTGCGGGCAGGGGAAGGACGAAGCCGGTCATGCACTGTCTCTGTTTCAGCGGATCTGTCCCCCGCACATTCGGCCGATTTGGGCGGACGGGCAAGGCATTGGATGGCGGAAGAGCCAGGCCTGTCGCATGGCGCCGCGGAAATCATGGGCACATTCTGCTTTAGCAAGCCAGGATGGCAATGTACTATTTGCCAATAAGCTGGCCATGGTTGCAGGACTATTCTAGGCCAGACCAAACCGAAATGAAGCTGATGACCGATCGCGCCAGGTTCCTGATCATTGACGACCATCCGCTGTTTCGCGAGGCGCTGCACAGCGCCGTGCAGATGGCCTATCCGGAGGTCGACACGGTGGAGGCGCGCTCTATTGCCGAGGCGCTCGAGCTTCTGACGGATGCCAAGCCGTTCGACCTGGCGCTGCTCGATCTCAGTATGCCCGACGTGCATGGCTTCGACGGACTGCTGCAGCTCAGGACGCGTTATCCGCGCCTGCCGGTGGTCATCGTCTCCGGCTATGAGGAACCGAAGATCATTTCCGAGGCGCTGTCCTATGGTGCGGCAGGCTTCATCCCGAAATCGGCGCGCAAGAGCGATCTTGCCGCGGCCATCCGCTCGGTGATGGAAGGCGCGATCTATGTTCCTGGGAGTTATGAGGGCCGGCCGCCCGACGCCAACAGCACCGACCGCGCCGAGATGGTGCAGCGCCTGGCCACGCTGACGCCGCAGCAGCTCAAAGTGTTGCAGATGCTGCGCCAGGGCCTGCTCAACAAGCAGATCGCCTATGAGCTGCAGGTCGGCGAGACCACCGTCAAGGCGCATGTCTCCGAAATCCTGCGCAAGCTCAACGTCTACAGCCGCACCCAGGCGGTGATCGAGGTCTCGAAGCTCGACAATGCCGAGCTGTTTCGGGACCATGCGGGGTTTTGATCTCACGGTCGCCTGCGAACAAAGATGGACTCTTCACCCCTTCTGTTGTTCTAAATTTTCATCAAAAAAACCGAACCAAGATAGAAGATTCCAGCTTTGTTATATAAATGAATACTTCCTCCATCGTGCAGGCGAAGACCACGGTCGGAATCGCTGTCAAACGTTTTATCGTAGTTGAATCCGACAGAGTTAATCATTAGATATTCCACAACGTTACTCATTTGTAATAGTTTTTTGGAAATTCTTTCGCTATCAAGCTTTGGAAGCCTGATCTCGCCCTTACTGGTTTTCCCAGGATATAAGCCGTAGTACCGAACAGTTTTCAATTCGTTTGTTTCGTCTAGTCCGACCTCGAGGTCGTCGAAGCACATTATATTCTCCCCTTTCTCCCAAAAAGGGTCGGGACCAAGCGCCCGATTGATGGCTTCCGGCACTGACGTTTCATCAAGTTGGTACACAGCCTCTCCTCGAAGAATGCGCCAAAAGGGAGATGTATAGTGTTCAACTTTTTTCTTATTGCTGTTGGTCATTGTTTTGTTCGGCACACCCTTCATTGCCCCCTTGTTCCCCGGCAGCGTCGTTCTTGGCCTTGTCCGCGACGGTTTCAATCACTGCAATTCAAAATCGGTGACAGGTGCACCATGTTTCTTTCGTCGCCTGCCTCATTTTCGTGGGTTCACGGCTTTGCCGATTTGCACCGCAACCCGGTCAGCTGCGTTACCTAGTGCGGCAGACCGGGAACGATAAGGCGGGCGAGGCGAGCCGTGCAGTCGATCTACGGACAACGACGGCCGGGCGAACAGTAGAAAAGTGCACTGTCACCGTAATTTCTAAGGTAGGCGGCGATCCCTCGGGGAGGTCGTCAGTTATGTCTTCCCATCCGACGGGCAAGTCGAAGGTGATGCCGTAGAACTGCACTATCATTGTGGTTTCCCGGGTCCTCTCAGTCGCGCATGGCATGCCCGGCATAGTCAACGGCACCGCGTCGGCGCGCATAAGCGTCACCCTTGTTATCCGGTTTGCATGAGCGTGATATGAGATATGTATTGAATGATGCGCCTCGTCGAAGCGGTCCCAACGGCCGTATTCACCCAAAAAAGGATCTCTCCGTGCCGCGCCGCTTTTTGAGGGCACGCCCAATATACGCAGCACGTCGTTGCGGCTGAGTGAAAAGGAAATGTCCAGGAGGCTTCGATCCAAATTATCAGCCTCTATGAATATGGTGTCTATTTTTTCATCGCTATCGCAGATGAAGGAAAATCTGTTACGCGCAGAAACGTAGTCTATGCGGATTTCCGGAAGATCATTGTCAACAGTTCGTTTGAATTCCCAGGACTCAAACGGCGGTGACGTCAAAGGAGATGACGCCGGTTTTCCCAAGTAGTCGAGGATCGCGTTAGTCATTCTCTAAGCCAGCAGATGTGCCAGCAACGCCCTCAGCTGCGCTGGCTTCAGCGGCTTGCGCATCAGCTCGATGCCGGCGGCGCGGGCGGCCTTGGCGACTGTCTCCGAGCCGTCTGCGGTGACGATCAGCGCGGGCACGGCGCGACCGAGATAATCACGGACCTCGGCGATTGTGGTGGTGCCGAGGTCGCCGCCGTCGAGATGCTGGTCGGCTATGACAATATCTGGCAACCAGTCGGTATCGCCAAGCATGTCGAGCGCGTCACCGGTCGAAGTGGCGGGGCGCACCAGGCATTGCCAGCGCTCGAGCAGGGAGGTCATCGCCTGCAGCACGTCGATGTCGTTCTCGACCAGCAGCACCTTTGTGCCGAACAGGCCGTAGCCACGCGGCCGCTCCATCTCGGCGGTGCTGGCGATTAGATCGGCTGTGTCGCCGATCCCGACCGGAACGTCGATATGGAAAATCGTGCCATGTCCGACCTTCGACGAAAACGTGACGGGATGGCCGAGTGCCGCGGCGATGCGGCGCACGATGGCCAGCCCCAACCCCAGCCCGCCGGCGGCAAGCCCGGCATCCGTCGGGATCGCGCCGCGATGGAATTCCTCAAACACCGCCTCGCGCTGGTCGTCGGGGATGCCGCAGCCGGTATCGGCGACGTCGATGCGGATCGTGTCGCCGCGATGCCTGGTGCCGACCAACACGCCGCCCGAGCGGGTATAGCGCAGTGCATTGGACAGGATGTTCTGCAGGATGCGGCGCAGCAAGGTTCGGTCCGAACATACGAGCGCATTGACCGGCCGGAACTTCAGCGTCAGCCCCTTCATCTCCGCGACCGGCTGAAAATCCGAGCGCAGAGACGAAAACAGCGTCTCCAGGCTGACATCGGTGATGTCGGGCTGCACGACGCCGGCATCGAGCTTGGAAATGTCGAGCAAGGTGCGGAGCAGGTCCTCCATCGTCTCAAGCGATCGCTCGACCTGGCGGACCAGGTTTCTGCCTTCGTCGCTGGTCTGTACTTCGGCAAGCGCCGAGACCGACAGATGCGCGGCGTTCAGCGGCTGCAGCACGTCATGGCTGGCGGCCGCCAGGAACCTGGTCTTGGACAGGTTCGCCAGCTCGGCGTTTTCCTTGGCCGCGTTCAAGTCGATGTTCGACTGCTCCAGCCGGCGCAAGGTCGAATGCAGCTCTTCGGTGCGGTTGCGCACCCGGTTCTCGAGCGAAATGGCGGTCTGGAACAGCGAAAAGGCATTGCCTTGCTGGTCCATGGAACGCTCGACGCGGCTGATCAGCGCGGCGTTGATCTTCTTCAGCCTTTCCAGGTCGTCGATGTTCCTCAGCGGCATCCCGGATTTCCTACTCCGCCGCTTCGGCCGCGTTGCGTTCACCGAAGGCGATGCCGGTAAAGGTCTGGTTCAGATGCATCGAACGGTACTGTTCGCCATAGGTGCCGAAGCCGAGGACGTTGTTGACCTTGTAGAGTTCCGAAATCTCGCGATAGACTTGGCGGTTGCGCGCGTCGAGCCGGCGCAGCACGCAGTCGAAACCGAGGATCAGGTCGATGCCGCCAAGCCTTTCGCGGACGTCGCTGAGCGCGGCGCGGGTCGCCTCGACCATGTCCTTGGGCTGGGCGACGGCAAGCACGACACCATCGTCGATGGCGCAGAAGAACGACAGCGAGCCGTCCGCGTGCATCTTCTGGATTGAACGGCAGTAAAATTCGCCGCCCACTTTCACCACCACCGGGTGCGAGGCAAAACTCAGTGGCGTCAGCATCTGCGCGACGACGCCGACCGAGGCGGCATATTCCTCGGCGGCATTGGTGGCGTTGAATTCGCGCACGATGCGGTGGTCGGGATCGGATGCCGTCACCACCAGCTTCTCGTCGGTGGGAACGAAATTGTCGGTCTTGAACACGTGGAAAGGAATTTCCGTGGTGATCAGCACGATGATGGCGCTGTCGGAGGTCACTTTGCCGTTCGAGATCAGCCGCGTTGTCTCGAATTTCAAATCATCGCCAGCCGACCCGCCGATCAGTGGAATATCGTCGAGCCCCCAATGGATGGCGGAGGTCACCGCTTCTTCGGCATAGGACAGCCCGTCGATCAAGCAGAGCGCGAAAGTGGTGTCGGCTCGCTCGTGCCCGAGGCGCTCGCGTAACGAACGTCTCAGCGCCTCGACTTCGCCGGTAATCCCGTCCATGCCCGATGAGGACAGATTTTCGACCATGGTGCTGGCTGCCGAAAACGATGCGGAGGGAAACAGCATAGCCAGGATCTGGCCTTCCTCCAGCCCTTTGGGCGTTATCTCACCGGCCGTCGAGCAGCCGGCATAGTGGAGCGCCGGCGCGTGGGTCTTCAGCGCTTCCGACAGGGCGACGGCCTCTATGAGACGCTGCGAGAAAAACAGGAGGGCAAACCCGGCGTCGATGGCCACTGCTTCCGCTGCCACCGCCCGGGCGAACGCATCCGCGTCAGATTCGTCGGTGGTGAGCACCGAAAGGCCGCATGCATAGCGCGTCCGTGACTTGGCCAGCGGCTTCCTCCTCCATTTCCTCCGACGCTTTTTTGTGCGCGTCTGGCGCGCCGGCGTCGAGGTCATTGTTGTCTTGAAGCGGCGCTTTGGCAATGAGCCAACATGATGGATTTGAAGTTTCTGCCGTTTGACGGCGTCCGCGCGGCCGCTCACAGACGGAAGGCGACATCGCACCGCGATGGCGGCGGCTGCCGCCAACGCCTGAGACTGCAGACCGTCGGTTTTGGGAAGGGCCTTGATGGCCCCTTTTTTGTGCGTCCCGTACTTCGGGCGTGTCGTTATCTCGCACTTGCACAAAGTTTTAGTGCACTGCAATATGGCTGAGAATGCGGCCTCCAGCCCGCCTGTCGCAGAAGGGACCGGCATGACGGACATCTCCGCGACGCGTCTTGTAGTGTCCAGGCCTGTCGCCGACAGCTCGGCAAGAACCAGGCTTGCCTATCTCGACGGCTGGCGCGGCCTGTCGATCGCGCTGGTGCTGATCGGCCATTTCTTCCCCGTTCCCGGCATCAATCTCGGCGTCCTGGGCGTCGAATTCTTCTTCGTGCTCAGCGGCCGGCTGATGGCCGAGATACTGTTCGTCGAACACTATCCGCTGAAAAAATTCTTCAAGCGCCGGTTCTCCCGCATCTACCCGGCACTGCTGATTTTTGTCGTTGCCGCGATGGTTGCCTTGTCCGGCACGTTCATCGCCTTTAAGTGGAAGGCGGCGCTGACGGCGCTGACATTCACCTACAACTATGCCGGAATTCTCGTCACCCGCGCCGGCGCGCTCGACCATATCTGGTCGCTCTGCGTCGAAGAGCACGCCTATATCATCCTGGCGCTGATCAGCGTCGTCGTCTCGGGGCGGTCCCGGGTCATCGTGCTGCTCGGCGCATTGTCGGTGCTGGCCATGGCAAACGGCGCCATCTCATACTGGGCGCTCGGAATAGGCTACGAGGGCTCCTATTGGCGCACCGACGTGCACATCGCCTCGATCCTGCTGTCGGCGGTGATATGCCTGCTCAAGGCCGACGACAGGCTGCCGGCGCTGCTCAAGGGTCCGCATGTCGCCCTGGCGACCTCAGTCATAGCTGTGCTGCTTTTCATGGCTGCCGTGCCAACCCCGATCCACTATCTGGTCGCGGTGCCGCTGTTGGCGCTCGCCGTCAACTCGCTCGACTTCAGCAGCCGGCACCTGACCGGGCTTCTATCCTCCCTGCCGATGACGATGCTGGGGCTGTGGTCGTATTCGCTCTATCTTTGGCAGCAGCCCTTTTACCAATTCGTCGACATACAAGGCAGTTCGCCGTGGCTGATGCTGGCGGCGGTGTTCGCTTGCGCGCTGTGCAGCTACTACATCGTCGAAAAGCCGGCCCGCTCCTGGCTGAACCGCAATTGGTAGGGCGAACGGCGCACGCCGTTCAGCCGGCAATCCGCCTTGCATAATACCGTACCGCCTTCTTGCCGCCGTGGATTACCGCGTCACCCACTTCCACAAAGCCGAGTGCGGCATGGAAAGCGTCCGAAGCCGGATTGGGCGGCTCGGCATTGACTTCGCAGGTGACGATCGCCTGGCCGGCGCGTGACGCCTGCTCGAACAGATCCTCATACAGCCGGCGGGCACGGCCGCGGCCGCGCGCTTTGGCGTCGACCACGACACGATCGACATAGACGAACCGCGGATAGCGCTGGCGAAACCACAGGAAGTTCGGGCTGTCATAGCTGGCGTCCTGGTCGAAGGTCATGATGAAGGCTTCGAGCGTGCCGATGCGGCGCGTGTAAAACGCTTCGCCGAGCAGGAAGGACAGGCGCTCGGGTTCCAGCCACGACAATTCGGCAGCATGCTCGTTGTTGAGCGCGAGGATGGCGGGCTCATCACGCGGCGAGACCTGCTCGATCGGGAAATGCGTTTCAATCATGTTTTCTTCTGTCATCCGGCATCATGTCCGGGCAGCGGCGATGGTTGCCGCCACCATCGCCTCGTCGGTCACGGTGTTGCGGTATTCGCGGTCGAGGTCGGTGCCGCCCATGCCGACTTTCGGGTTGCGGTAGCGCATGGCGCTCGGCACGTCCTTGAGCGCGGCGAAGTGCATTTCGCTCAACCCGGTTTTCCTCCGCACCTTGCCGATGTTCTCGGGATCAAGCCCGCCGCAGCCGAGGATGATGATGCGGCCGCCGGCCTGCCTGACAAGATCGGCGAGCAGGTCCGCGCCTTCCAGTGCCGTGTCGCGCTGGCCGCTGGTCAGCACGCGGCCGACCTTGCAGCGGACCAGCGCCTCCAGTGCCTCTGTCGGGTCGCGGGTCATGTCGAAGGCGCGGTGGCAGGTGACGTTCAATCGCCCCGCCGCCTTCACCAGTTCGCTCATGCGCTGCTCATCTATCGTGCCGTCGGCCGCGAGGCAGCCGATAACGACACCGGCGACGCCGAGCTCGGCAAGCGCGCGGACATCGGCGAGCATCGAACGATATTCGGCTTCGCTATAGAGAAAATCGCCGCCGCGCGGCCGCACGATGACGTGGAACGGGATCGTCGCCAGCTCGAGCGCTGTGCGCACCGTGCCGAAGCTCGGCGTGATGCCGCCCTCGATCAGGCTGGCACAAAGCTCGACACGGTCGGCGCCTGCGGCTTGCGCGGCCAGCAGGCCGTCTGTGCCTTCGACGCAGATCTCGATCAGCGGCAGGCGAGGGCGTTCGGTCTCGATCATGGGCGATCCGTCGATGATTTCAGCTGGCCAGCGGTAGCATCGGGTCTGGTGCGATGAAAGCCGGAAGTGTTGGCTCAATGTGCTTGCGGGCGCGCCTGCCATTCCGCCGCTTGACACATTCATAACTTAAGCGTTATACGTAACTCATAGCTGATGGGTTATTGGTTCTCATGGAGAGCGCGTTGTTGAATAGCCCAGCCAAACCGCAAACAACGGGTCCGAAGTCATGACTGAAGCAACCAAAATCGAAACCAAATCCATTGTCGTCGAGCGTCTGATCCCGCATGCGGCTGAAAAGATATGGCGCGCACTGACCGTGCCGCATCTGGTTGCCGAATGGCTGATGGAGAACGACTTTGCGCCTGAGCAAGGCCATCGCTTTACCTTTCGCGCGACGCCGGTGCCTGGCTGGTCCGGCGTGACGAACTGCGAGGTGCTGAAGATCGAGCCGCCACGCCTGCTCGCCTACAGCTGGGGCGACGGCACCGAATCCGACAGCGGTCTGAAGACCGTGGTGACATGGTCGTTGACGCCCGAAGGTACGGCGACGCGGGTGCGCATGGAGCATTCCGGGTTCCGGTCCGAGGACGAGCGCGGCTACATCGGCATGGGAAGCGGTTGGCCGCGCATTCTCGAGCGGCTTGAGCGGGTGACTGCCTCGCAAAGCTGAAGATCCCGGCGCTCGCCTTGCCGCAACGCGGCGGCCGGCGAACTGACAGAACCAAGAAATATCGAGACCCCGGATGTTCGTCGTCCGGGCTTGAGAAAACACGTCCGAAGGAGACCACTGTGCAAGCACGATTGAAAAACCCGGTGATGCTCATTCCCGGCGCCCTGCAGGCGCTGCTCGCGCTGGACAAGTCGACGGAAACGGCTGACCTGTCCTATGTGACGCGCAAGCTCGTCCATTTGCGCGCCAGCCAGATCAACGGATGCAGCCTCTGCGTCGACATGCATGCGCGCGAATTGAAGAAGGCCGGCGAAAAGGACGAGCGCGTCTTCACCGTGTCCGCCTGGCGGGAGACACCTTATTTCACCGACGCCGAGCGCGCCGCGCTGGCGCTGACCGAGGCGGCAACCCGGTTGGCCGACCGGCCGGATCCGGTGCCGGACGCGGTCTGGGACGAGGCAGCCCGGCACTTCGACGAAAAGGCGCTTGCCGCCCTGGTCGTCCAGATTGCCCTGATCAATGCGTTCAACCGTCTCAACGCAACTACCAGGCAGATGGTCGGCGCCTGGGGCTGAACGGGGCCGGGTTCCCGCAAAGCCACATCAGATCCGCAGCTTGTGAGAATTCGCGCGCACGAAGTCGATGAAGGCCCGCAGCTTCGGCGGTACGAGGCGGCGGCTCGGATAATAGAGGTGGAGCGGCTCGTAAGCGGGACAGAAAGGCTCCAGCACCTTGACCAGCGCGCCTGAGGCAAGAAGCGGCGCGGCGAGGCCCTCGACCGCGAAGGCGAGGCCAAGCCCCTGCGCGGCGGCGGTAATGCACAGCGGAAGCGTGTTCACGACCAGACATGCGTCCGGCGTGAATGCGACTTCGCGTCCCTCCACGATGAACTCCCAGGGCGAAATCGTGCGGGTGCGGGTGAGAGCGAATGCGATGCAGCGATGGGCGGCGAGGTCGGCCGGCCGCTTCGGCGTGCCGTTGCGCGCCAGATAATCGGGGCTGCCGACCACGACCATCTGCAGGGGTCCGCCCAGGCGCGCGCCGATCATATCTTTCTGGAGAAGCTCGCCGATGCGCAGGCCGGCGTCGAAGCCCTCGGCGGCGATGTCGACGAAGCTGTCGTCGAAGATCAGGCTAAGCCGCACTTCGGGATAAGCATCCATGAACGGCCGCATCAGCGGTTCGATCAGCAGCGGGGCGGCGATCCAGGGCAGGCTGAGGCGCAGCGTGCCGGCGGGACGGTCGCGGGCCTCGCGCAGTGCCGCACCAGCCGCCCGGATATCTTCGGCTGCCGGGCGCACATGATCGAGGTATTGGGCACCGGCTTCGGTCAAGCCAACGCTGCGGGTCGTACGGTTGAGCAGCCGCACCCCCAGGCGCTCCTCGAGCCCCTTGACCGCCTCGCTCAACGAGGCCGGAGCGACGCCGAGCTCGGCTGCGGCGCGGGTGAAGCTCCTGGCCTCCGCAACTTTTACGAAGGCGACGATGCCGCTGAATTGGTCGAGGCGCATTGTAAGGTTTTTCCAAATAGCCCTGTCGAACCCTACTGGTTTTTCCGGCGAACAAAAGGCGTCATGTTGGGCTCGACGAACGGGCCTCGCTGTTGCGACGGCTCGAACTGGCAAGGAGACAGGACCGATGACCAGGCTCGCTTCACTCGCCGCCGGCGCCCTTCTGGCGGTGTCTGCCGCCCCGGCGAATGCCGGGCCGCTGGAGGACAGCAACATCCAGCTCATCAAGGACTACTACGCAGCTTACACGAGCGGCAATCCCGAGGCCGTGCGGCCCTTCCTCGCGCCTGACATCGTGTGGCGCATTCCCGGTCATCATCCGCTCGCCGGCGACAAGCGCGGCCGGACGAGGTGGTCGCCTTCTTCCGCGGCCTGGCCGACGGCAAGTTCAAGGCGGAGCCGATCTTCTTCCAGGCGCAGGGCGACCTCGTCGTCGATGTCCATCGCGGCTGGTCGAATGTCGGCTCAGGTCCCGAGATCGACCAGCTCTACGCGCTGATGTTCCGCATCAAGGACGGCAAGATCGCCGAGGCACAGAATTTTTTGACCGACATGTATCAGTCGGACGCCTTCTACTGGGCTCATTACCCGCTGACGCCATTGCCCGGCCGACTGGCTGGCGAGCGCTGGGACGGCGGTCTTTCTCGCAACGCGCCGCGCTTCTCACTCCAAGCCAAAGGAGACTTGCGATGCTTAAAATCCTGACACTTGCTGCAGCAACCGCCGTGGCGCTCGCCGCCTCCAATGCCTTCGCCGCACCGCGCATCGAGCGCGTCGCTTTCGCCTCGAACGGTGAGCAGATCATCGGCGAGCTCTATCTGCCGGAGGATTTGGACGCGGCGAAACCTCGGCCCGCGCTGGTCGTCACCGGCGCCTGGATGACGGTAAAGGAGCAAATGCCGGCCCGCTACGCGCGCGAGATGGCCGACCGCGGCTTCGTCGCCTTGACGTTCGATTTTCGCGGTTGGGGCGAAAGCGGCGGCATACGCCGCCAGTACGAGGATCCTAAGGCCAAGATCGCCGACATCGAAGCAGCGGTCGCCTATCTCGCGAGCCGGCCCGAAGCCGATCAGGACCGCATCGGGGGGCTCGGCATTTGCGCCAGCTCCGGCTACATGGTCACCGCTGCGGCCGAAAACGCCGCGATCAAGTCGGTCGCCCTCGTTGCGCCCTGGTTGCAGGATGCCGAAGTGGTCGAGCAGACCTATGGCGGCAAGCACGGCGTCGCCAGGCTTGAAGCCACGAGCGATGCGGCCGAGGCCGCGTATCGCCGCACCGGCAGACAGGCGTTCCTGCCGGCCGCGAGCCTGACCGACGAGCGCGCGATCATGTTCAAGATGCCCTATTACACCGAGCCCGATCGCGGCATGATCCCGGCCTGGCGCAACGAGGCCGATCCGGCCTTCTGGCGCGGCTGGCTGAGGTTCGACGCCATCCAGGCTGCCCCGCGCCTGCACCAGCCCTTTCTGATGGTGCATAGCGAGGCGGCAGCCATTCCCCAGGGTGCGCACAAGTTTTACGCGCGGCTGACCAGCTCCAAGCAGGAGCTGTGGCTCGACAACGTCACCCAATTCGATTTCTACGATCGTGCCGCGCCGGTGAAGGCGGCGAGTGATGCCGTCGCCGCGCACTTCCGCGCGACGCTGGGCAGTGCGGGGGAGGCGGGACAATGAGCTTCGTCACCCGCCGGCATGTCCTGATCTCGGCGGTTTCCGCTGCGATGATTTCCGCCATCTCGGCGCCCGCCTCGAGCGCATCGGGAGATGCGCTGACGGTCGAAGACAGGATCGCAATCGCCGAGGCGGTTGCCGGGATCGGCCTCTATGCCGATCTGCGTGAATGGAACCGGGTCAGATCCTATCTCGCGGCCCGCGTCACGACCGACTATACCAGCCTTTTCGGCGGCGAGGCGACAACCAGCGACCGCGACGCGCTGATCGCCGTGTGGCAAGGGCTGCTGCCGGGCTTCGACGCCACCCAGCACCTCATCACCAACATCACCGTCGAAGGCGCGGGCAATGACGCGGTTGCACGCAGCCATGTCCGCGCAACTCACTGGATCGGCGCCCGGTTCTGGACGGTCGGCGGCAGCTATCTCCACCGGCTGGTGCGGACGCCGGAAGGCTGGCGCGTCAACGCCATTGCCATCCATCGGTTGTACGAGGAGGGGGATCGCGCCGTTCTGGCCGCCGCTGCCGACCGGGCGAAAGCGGCGGAGTGAATTCGGACGTTGCTTGCTGCAGTGCCCGACGACCGCAGCTACTGGCGCAATACCGTGTTCTTGGTGCCTTCTTCAACCTGATCGATGACCAGCAGTTTGACGGGATCGGCGCCGACATTGGTCGCTTGATGCCATTGCCCGATCATTTCGATGATGAAATCACCTGTTTGATAGGTGTTGCTCTTGCCGGTCTCGACATTGGTCACCTGAAGCGTGCCGGCCTCGACATAGGCATAGCGCGGAAACGGATGCTTGTGGACCGGCAAGGTCGCGCCCGGCGCGATCTGATAGGCCGAGACCAGGACCTGCACGTTCTTCTGGGGCAGCGTAATCGGCTGGCCGGACGCGGTCTCGGTGCGAGAGGCAAGCGGGGTCACGACAACCGGGGTGCCGCTGGCATCCAGCGCCTGGGCCCTATTTGCAAACAGTGCAGCCGCGAGCAGCAGCGTCGATGCCAAGATTTTTCGCATGATTCCCCCCGAGCTGCGTCAGCATTGCGCAGCACGCATTGGCGCGCAAGCTGTCTGTTCAGGAGCGCCTATCCCGCTCTTCTAAATATGCCCGGCGTCATGCCATGCATGGCCCGGAATGTACGGGACAGATGGCTCTGGTCGGCGAAACCTGCCGCGATGGCGGCGTCGGCGAGGCCAAATCCCCGTTCGATCAGCGCGCTCGCCCGGCGCAATCGCCGGTCGCGGATATAGGCCGCCGGCGTGAGGCCGATCGCCTTGTTGAAGTCGCGGATGACCTGGAACCGGGTTACGCCGGCCGCGCCTGCAAGCCGCTTGAGGTCGAGCTGCGAGCCAAGCTCGCTTTCGACAAGATCGCGGTAGAGCGAAAACCTTCGCCGTGAACTGGAGCTTTCGAGCTCCTCGGGACGCCCGTTCCAATCGCCATGCCGAACGATCAGCCGTCGCAGCGCCACGAACAGGGACGTCTCGGCCATCATTGTGTCCGGGGATGTCGAGCCCTGGTGTGCTGCCGCCAACGCTGCAGCAAGACCACTGTCTTGGATAGTCGCGCGCGAAAAGACCGGAGCGCCATCGCGGCCGAGTTCGCGGGCAAGCGCGGTCATCAGCGGCACCGAAGGATAAAACGTCCGGTAGGCCCAGCCTTCGTCCGCGCCGCGTTCGCCGTCATGCCACTCCTCTGGATTAACGACGGCAATGGCGCCTGCCGGAGCAAGAACGCTTTGACGGCCGATGCGAATCCGCTCGCAGCCGAAGGTGATCAGGGCGATCACATAGGTCGGGTGCGTGTGCAGTTCGTAGCGGTGCTGGGTGAAGCGCGCCTCGAACAGGCCAAGGTCGGGGAAGCACGGATGCCGCCAGTATTTCCCGGTCTCTGCCGCTTCGTTTGTCCTTGCCATGGTCAATCCGGTTCAAGACGCCTCTCGTCCGGCCTTGTATGCCTGGCAGGATCAAATCGCGCCGCCTTTGTCGGCGTGAAAGGAGGCATCATGCTGCATAATGACCGCATCGCCGCGCTGACACCAGACGTCATAGGCTGGCGGCACCATATCCATGCCAATCCGGAGCTCGGATTCAATGAATACGAAACGGCGCGTTTCGTTGCAGAGAAACTACGCTCCTTCGGCCTCGACGAGGTGCATGAAGGGATCGGCGGCACCGGGGTCGTCGGTGTCCTGCGCAGCGGTGGTGGCGCGCGCGGCATCGGCCTGCGCGCCGAGCTGGACGCGCTTCCGGTGCTGGAGAAAACCGGCTTGCCCTATGCCTCCAGGAAAGAAGGAGTAATGCATGCCTGCGGCCATGACGGCCACGCCGCCGTGCTGCTCGGCGCCGCCAAACTGCTCAGTCAATCCCGCACCTTCGACGGCACCGTCGCTTTCATCTTTCAGCCGGCCGAGGAGAACGAGGGCGGCAGCATGCGCATGATCGAGGACGGCCTGTTCAAGCGCTTTCCGGTCGAGGCGGTCTATGCAGTCCACAACTGGCCGGGCGTCAGGCTGGGGACGATCGCCGCCCGCGTCGGGCCGCAAATGGCGGCCGTGGATAATTTCGAACTGACCTTCGAGGGTCTTGGCGCGCATGCCGCGATGCCGCAGTTCGGCGACGACCCGATCCTGGCCGCCGGCGCCTTCGTGCAAGCCGTCCAGCGCATCGTCAGCCGCTCGGTCGACCCGCAAAGCGCGCTTGTCGTCAGCCTCACGCAGATCCATGGCGGCAATGTCGGCAACATCGTGCCGGGCAAGGTCTGGCTGCAAGGCACCTGCCGCTTCTTCGAGCCCGGCCTTTCCGACCATTGCGAGAGGCTGATCGGCGAGATCGCACAAGGTATTGCCGCCGCGCATTCGCTCAAGGCCAGGCTCGATTACCGGAAGGGCTATCCGCCGCTGATCAACACCGCGGACGCGACGGCCCGCGCCGTCGAGGCGGCGGCATCCGCCGTCGGCCGGGAGAATGTCATGACCGAGTTCAGTCCCAGTCTCGGCTGCGAGGATTTCGCTTTCATGATCCGTGAGGCGAGCGGCTGCTATGCGTGGATCGGTGCCGGCGAGGTCGGCCCGGGCGAAGGCCTGCACGGCGACCGCTACGTCTTCAACGACGAGATCGTGCCGACGGTAATGCGCTATTACGTCAACCTCGTCGAGCAGACGCTTCCGCGGGCCGGTCCTTCTACAGCAGTTTTTCCGGCGTGATCGGCAGCTCCCGGATCCGCTTGCCTATAGCGTCGAAGACGGCATTGGCCACCGCAGCGGCAACGCCGGTGGCGCCGAGCTCGCCGATGCCCTTGCCGCCAATCGGGCTGGCATGCTCGTCCACCTCGTCGACGAAGTGGATAATGATATCGCCGGGAATGTCGGCGTTGACCGGAATGGCGACCCCGGAAAGGTTCTTCGACAGGAACCGTCCAAGCACCGGTTCGTGCCTGCTCTGCTCCATCGCCGCCATGCCCCAGCCCCAGATGATGCCGCCCGTCATCTGGCTGCGTGCGGTGCGGGGATTGACAATGCGGCCGGCGCTGTAGCTGCCGACGGCGCGACGAAGCCTGAGCAGGCCGAGCCCCGGATCGACACCGACCTCCATGAAGATCGCGCCGAAAGTGCGCATGGCGAGGCCTTTGCCATGCTGCGCCGGATCGAACGAGCCGGAGCCGATGATCTCGCCGATGTCGGTATGGCTCATAACATCGGCGATCGTCTGACCGCCGGCAGCGCCTTTGCGGCGAATCTTGCCGTCTTGCATCTCGACCTCGTCCGGCAGCAGATTGGCAAGACGGGCAAGCTGCGAACGTGCATCTTCGGCGGCTGCGAGCACCGCCGCGCCCACCCCCATGGTCGACGATGAGCCATAGGTCGGACCCGCCTCCGGCAGCTGTGTATCGCCCATTTCCAACTCGATCTTCTCCATCGGCAGGCCCAGCACGTCGGCTGCGATCTGCGGAAAGATGGTGAGTGTTCCGGTTCCTATGTCCTGGGTGCCGGTGCGGATGAGCACCGTGCCGTCCCTGTGCAGCCTGACCTCGGCTGCAGGCGTCGGGTGGCGGAAACAGCCCATGCTGCAGGTCGCCATGCCGTAGCCGATCAGCCAATCGCCGTCCCGTTGCGGCTTGCGCGGGCGCTCGCGCCAGCCGAACAGGCGGGCGCCTTCCTCATAAGCCTCGCGCAGCTTCTTCGATGACCAGGGCCGGCCGGTGGCCGGATCCGTGTCCGCATGGTTGATCAGACGCAGGTCGAGCGGATCGACGCCCAGGCGGTGGGCGAGCTCGTCCATCGCGCTTTCGAGGGCCCAGGTACCCGGACCCTCGACCGGCGCGCGCAGCGCCGTCGGCATGGCGACGTTTGCGCGCTCGACGCGCTGGCTGAGACGCATGGCCGGCGTGGCGTAGAGACCCTTCGAGGCCTCGGTGGCGAACTCGACGAAATCGTCGGTCACGGTTGTCAGGTTGACCACGTCCTGTTGCACGGCGGTCAGCTTGCCCGACCTGTCCGCCGCCAGCACGATCTTCTGTGCCATGCGCGGCTGGTAGCCGAGGCAGGAATAGGCATTGGCGCGGCTGAGCGCCAGCCGGACCGGGCGCTGCATGATGCGCGCCGCGGCGGCGGCCAGCACCTGATGCGGCCAGATCCAACCCTTACCGCCGAAGCCGCCGCCGGTATGGCGGGAAATCACGCGGACCTTCTCGGCCGGGATATTCAAACGGGCGGCAAGCACCTGGCGGACACCATAGACGTGCTGCGTGGCGTCGTGCAGCGTCAGCTCTCCGTCGTTCCACTCAGCGAGCGTCGCCGAGGGCTCCATGGCGTTGTGATGGCGCGACGGCTGCAGGTAGACGGCTTCGACCATGGCGGCTGCGTTACTAAGCCCGCGGTCGACCTCGCCCTTCGTAAACGTCGGCTCCAGGAACAGAAAGCCGCTCTCCCTCGGCACGACCGCAGCCTTGTCGATGGCGGTCCACTCCGGCGGTGCCGGCAATTCCGGCTCGGCGAACTCGTAGCGCAATGCGACGCGGCGGGCGCCGGCTTCCGCCGCCTCCAGCGTCTCGCCCAGCACAATGGCAAGCGGCTGGCCCTCGTGGCGTATCTCGTTGCCCTGCATGGGCATGAAGCTCTGCGCCGCCGGCGGGCCTTCGGCCTGCTGCATCTGCGTATCGGGCTCCGCCCTCGGCGATGCGAACCGGCCGAATTTGGGCATGTCCTCATGCGTGAGCACACGCACGACGCCTTTCTCGGCGAGCGCATCGTCGACGGCGATCGACGTCACGCGGCCGGCGGGAACGGGCGCGGTCACCAGCACTGCATGGAGCAGATCGGGAGCAAAATAGTCGGCCGCATAGCGGGCGCGGCCGGTAACCTTGACGCCGCCGTCAGGGCGGGCAACAGGCTGGCTGATCATCATGACGGCATCCTCGCTGCTCTTTCGATCGCCCGCAAAGCGGCGGTCTTGGCCAGTTCGATCTTGTAGGCGTTCTGCGACAAGGGACGCGCTTCGGCGAACGATTGCTCGATGGCGGTGCTCAACGCCTCGCGATCGCCGAGTTCGGCACCGGCGAGCCGCTCCTCGGCGGCGCTCAGCCGCCACGGCCGCAGCGCGACGGACCCCAGCGCCAGGGCCGCCCGACGGATGGTTTGGCCGTCCATCTCCAGCACAGCGGCGGCCGAGACGATGGCATATTCGTAGGATTCGCGCTCGCGCACCTTGAGGTAGGCCGATCGCGGCGCCGCTGCCGGCAGCTCGATTGCCGTGATCAGTTCGCCTTGCTGCAACACATTGTCTGCCTCGGGCCGCGTGTTGGGAAGCAGGTGGAATTCCGCTGCCGGAATGCGCCGGCCGGCGCTGCGGTGCGCGGTGATGATGACCGCATCAAGCGCTGCCAGCGCCACCGCCGGGTCGGATGGCTGGGTGGCGACGCAATCCTTGGTCCAACCGAATATTGCGTGATTGTCGTTGATGCCATGCAATGCCGAGCAACCGGAGCCGAGCTGACGCTTGTTGCATGGCAACTGCTCTTCGGCACGGAAATAGGCACAGCGCGTCTTCTGCAGCAGATTGCCGCCTATCGTTGCGAGATTTCTCAGTTGCGGCGACGCCGCGTTGAGGATCGCCTGGCTCAACACCGGATAGTCGCGCATGACCAGCGCATGCTGCGCGACGTCGTTGAGATGAGTCAGCGCGCCGATCGTCAAGCCGCCGCCGGGCAGTGCCTCGATCTGATCCAGCCCGTCGAGGCGGGAGATATCGATGATCCGCATCGGCTCGGCAATTCCAAGGCGCAGCCAGTTGAGCAATTCGGTGCCGCCGGCGAGAAAGGCGCTATCCGGCGCGGCACCTGCCGCGATCGTGTCGCCCAGGCTGTCGGCGCGCGCATAGACGAATGGGGTCATTGGCTCACCCTCCCGGCCGCCGCGCGCACCGCCTCGACGATTTGCGGATAGGCCGAGCAGCGGCACAGATTGCCGCTCATCCATTCGCGGATCTCGGCATCGGAGCCGGTATGTCCCTCCTCGATCAGCGCCGCCGCCGACATCACCTGGCCGGGCGTGCAGAATCCGCACTGGAAACCATCATGATCGATGAACGCCTGCTGCACGGGATGAAGCGCATCGCCGTTTGCCAGACCTTCGATCGTCGTGACCTCGCGTCCCTCGGCGGACACGGCAAGTATCATGCAGGCATTCACACGCCGCCCGTCGAGATGCACCGTGCAGGCGCCGCACTCGCCGAAATTGCATCCCTTTTTCGTTCCGGTCAGATGAAGCCGCTCGCGCAGCAGGTCGAGCAGCGTGACGCGGGGATCGAGATCGGAAAGGCTGTGATCCTCTCCGTTCACCCGCAACCTCAATAGGTGCCGATCGTGGAAGTTCATGTGGGGTACCTCGAAGCACATGCCGTACTCGCCGCAAGGACTCGTCCAGCAAGCAGCCGCCCACCTGTCGAGACGAAATAGGGCGGGCGATTCCGGGGGAAAGACGCTGTCATGCGCCGAAAGCAAAAAACGTGCGTTTGAGATTTGCGGCGGAAAGGCTTGCACGTCGCGCTTGCGCTGGCGTGGTGGCCATACTGAGCATGGGCCTGCTTAATTGTGTTTTGACTATTTGGCTGCACAGGCGCGTAAAATATCAGGTTCGCCCAGTTGTGGGCCGACTAACTCAGGGAGGATAATGTTATGAAGATGAATCGACGTAATGCTCTTGCCCTTGGTGCCACCTCGTTGTCGACCCCGCTATTGGTTGCATTGCCGACTCCGGTAGCGGCCAAGACCTACGGTCCGACTGATGGCAAAGAGATTTTTCCCGGCGTTCGGCTCGTCGAACTGGGAACACGAGACTCCCATATCAAGGGTACAAGAAAATCGCGATGGAAGACGTCGTGTATCAGCCAAAGGGATCTAGCCCGCTGGGGGATGTCATGGCCGACGACATGGTCTGCACGGTCACTGAAGGCGAGCTGCAGGTCACGGCCGGGGATATGCAGTTCACGGCCAAGGAAGGCGATGTATGGAGCTGCGGCAAGGGTAGCACGAAGGAGGCTGCTACGAACAACGGGACAGTGGTCGCCGTGATGCGGGTGATTAACCTCAAGGCTGAATAAAGCCAAGTTGGCGGTCCCATGTCGATGGTCACCTTGCCGCCTTCCTCGTCTATGCGCGTGATCTCGCCGGCAAGCTCTATCTGCTGGCCTCGCTTGACCTTGGACTTGCTGTCCACGCTCGAATGCGGGAAGTTGTAGGAGAGGATTGAGACGCTGATACGGTCGTCGGCGACCCGCCTACTACCGTGGCCGTGATCGCAACCACGTCACCGATGCCAGTGCCCCGCGCCATACACTTGAGTCTGGAGCGGACGGTGCCCTAGTCAATATGTTGCTAATATACACCCGGCCTGCAAGCTTCGCCCTTGGCGATGCGACCCAGCGGCTTGGTTGCGGGGAGACTGGCAGCTAGAGGCCGCTGGGCCTTGACGGCCAGCGAGCTTAAGAGGAGGCCCTGTGCTGGCTGACCAAAACCTTGCGCTTATGGCAACGGAAAAGCATCATTCGAACGAACACTTTTCGTCCACGAGGAGGGAAGGGAATGCGGTCGGTGGCGCTCTCAATACCTACACATAGCCGGCCGTCAGCAGTGGTGACGATGGCACAGTTCGCGGAGCCGGTTGCCGTTAAAAAATGTCGCGTTCGCGGAAGATATTTCGAATAACGCACCGCCAAGAAAGCACGGCAACTGCTTTCCTTGTGCCTCGCATAAGGCATCAACTGAGTTAACCAGCTTCCTGGGCATCATTTGCCGATATAGGCGGCCAGCTCGTCAGGCGTTCCCATGGGAAAGGCCTGCTTCAGATGGTCGATAAATGCGGAGACGCGGGCGCTCAGCAGCCGCCGAGAGGGATACAGCGTCCACAGGGCGATGTCGGGCCGATCGAGATCCCCCCAATGTACCAGCGTTCCGTCCGCCAGATCATGGCTCACCAGCGACACCGGCAGGCGTGCCGCGCCGACGCCCGCTCGCACCGCATCCCGGACCATGATGAGTGACGACAGCACAAGGACCGGCTCGATCGCGATTGTTGACCGGCCAGTGGGCGTCTTCACCGCCCAAGCCCTTCGATCGGCTGTCGAACGCATGACGGCCGGGGTCGCCAGACCCTCCGCCGGCCGGGAGAGGTGAGGACTTGCCACGACCACCAGTCGGTCACGCAGAAAGGCTCGCCCGACGAGGCTCTCATCCGGATCCGGATTGACCCGGATCACCAGATCAAATCCCTCTTCGATCATGTCGACGGCGCGGTCTTCCGTCGTGACCTCGAGCCTTACCTCCGGGTATTTCAGGGCGAAGCCGGCAGCGATCTTCCCCATCGCGGTCTGTGAGAACAGCACTGGGGCGCTGATCCGCAACCTGCCTCGCGGCCTTTCGCCGCCTGAGGCGATCGCCGCCGCGGTCTCTTCGAGCTCGGACAGCAGCCGGCCCGCGCGCTCGAAAAGCGCACGTCCTTCCTCCGTCAGCTTCAGCGCGCGCGCGCCGCGCTCGAACAGCCGTAAGTCGAGACTCGCCTCCAGCTCCGCCACGCGTCGGGACAAGGTGGCCTTCGGGCGCCCGGCAGCGCGCGCGGCCTTACCGAAGCCCCCGTGGCGGGCGACCAGATTGAAATCAGCAAGGGCAAGTAGATCCATGTGTTCCACCTGTGGGACGGCGTGTCCAGATATAACGCCTACCGACACAAATGTGGATCACTAATTTTCTGGGATGCCATACGGCTCAACTCAGGAGTAACCCCATGACCATTCTCGTTACCGGCGCGACCGGCAATGTCGGCCGCAACGTAGTCGAACAGCTCGTGAAGCGTGGCGCCAATGTGCGCGCTTTGGTTCGCGATCCCTCCAAGGCCAATTTCCCCGCTGGCGTAGATGTCGTGCAGGGCGACCTGCTCGACGTCGATTCCCTGCGCAGAGCTTTCTCCGGCATCTCCACCCTTTTCCTGCTGAACGCGGTGGTGGCCGACGAATTCACCCAGGCGCTGGTAGCGCTGGCCGCTGCCCGCGAGGCCGGCATCGAGCGGATCGTCTACCTGTCGGTGATCCACAGCGACCTCTACGTCAACGTGCCGCATTTTGCCGGCAAGTTCGGCGTCGAGCGGATGATCGAACAGATGGGGCTCAACGCCACCATCCTGCGGCCCGCCTACTTCATGGACAACGACATCACGATCAAGGACGTGGTGACCGGCTACGGCATCTATCCGATGCCGATCGGAGCCAAGGGCGTCGCCATGATCGACGCGCGGGACATCGGCGAGATCGCCGCGATCGAACTCATCCGCCGCGAGCAGGCCGCAGCGCCGCTCCCGTTCGACCGCATCAACCTGGTCGGCCCTGACACGCTGACCGGCGCGGATGTCGCGGCCATCTGGACGGACGTCCTCGGACGCCAGATCGCGTATCCGGGCGACGACACCGCCGGGTTCGAGCAGAACCTGCGGCAGTTCATGCCGAGTTGGATGGCGCTCGACATGCGCCTGATGGCCGAGCGTTTCCTCACGGACGGCATGGTCCCCGATGCCGGCGATGTCGATCGGCTGACCGCGCTGCTGGGCCGGCCGTTGCGCTCCTATCGCGACTATGCGGCCGCAATTGCCGGCTGAGCCCCACCACCGACCTTCTGTCCAGGAGACACATCATGATTTACTCGACAGCTACCGTTCCTGTGAATCCCGGAGGCGAGACCAAGCTGACCCGTGCGCAGATATGGCAGGGCCTGGAACTGAAGGCGCGCGATGCCCGCCTGTTCCTGCCCGCAGGCCTCTGCACCCGTTGCGACGTCGTGGAGGAGGGCGCGACCCACTTCGTGCGCGAAGCTACGATCGCCGGTGCTGATCTGCGCGAGATCGTAACGCTCGAGTCGGAAAGCAAGGTCACCTTCTTCCAGGCGACCGGTCCACGCGAAGGCGCGGAAATCGCCTTCATAGCTAGTGGCCGGGTTATTCACATCAGAAAGTTGCGCCAACGGCAAATTGCAACCAGCTGGTGAGCGAGCTGCTTCATAGGCACAGACGACAACGCAAAGCCAGTCCGTCAAACAATCAGCCCGATACCCTCTCCAGCACCCTCGAAACCTGCTTCGCTGTCCATCGGCCGCCGCGTGACGCTGAATAGCGGCGAACCCAAAGGCTCCCCAACGCAACGTACCCCGACTACGCGCGTTCTAGTGAATGGGAGGGCGGCATAGCCGATCTGACGGGGGTGGCCTGATGACAAATCGGAGCAACAGGGATGGCAAAGTTTAAAGAAGCCCTTGAGCGCGGGAAGGAAGCTCGCCGTCAGCAGGAGGAGCCCGTCGGCGGCGCGGCGATGGGGAAGCGAGATGCCCCCATGGCGGACTTCAGCGAGCAAGCAAAGGCTTGGCTAAAGGACGTCGTGATTGCATCGCTGGAGGCGGCCAAGGCTGACGTGGCAGGCGAGGTGGCTGTCGACATAGACACCGCGCCACGCCGGCAGGTCAAAGCTTTAACCCCGTCGATTCGTTTCCAGATCTACAGTAAGCGAGAATTGGAGAAGGCGCCTAGAAGAACCTTTACGGTCAACGTTAAGGTGAGCGGGGCGGTGTCCGTATCTTCGCCGGGGATGGTGACGAAAGATGTGGGAAACATAGGGGATAGGTCCGACCTACGGGTCCGCACCTTAATAGCCGAACTGATCGAGGACGCTGCCAAGGGTACATAGCAAGGCTGTGCCCACCGGCGCCGTAAGGGAAACGGAGGGGGGTACGGGGGTTCCTCGCGCGAGCCAGTTATCCGATCACCCCCTCGGGTTTTTGTACCAAACATTCCCCGCCCTCTAAGGAACAAATCCGCTCGCGAGGGGGGTTCGGCCCTATTAAGCATGTAGGCCTGAACGTGGTCGAAATCGATAAAGCCAGACAGGAAGTTGTTGCCGAAGTTGTGCGGCGGTGGATCACTTCAGAGGTAATCCGCAATTACCTTCGCGCCATGCTAAATCTGCCTGTAGAACAGGAGCTGCCGGCTGAGCAAAGGCATTTGCTGCAGGAACTTGATCGGGCCGACAAAGAGTGACTGCATGGCGCTCCATTGGTTCTCCCCGCCGGTCCCTGTAAGGACCGAGGGTAGCGGTTCGACGCGCAAGGTCAGCAACGCTGAAGCAGCCGCTGAGGAACTCTTGAAGTGGACCAACCATGGCCTTCAGTGGGACCTCGCGGTGCGCGTTTGCATCGCCGTGATTTCCGACCAGATGGAACCCGAGGAGGCCCGCAAGGCATTCCTGGCTGCCGCTAAGGAGCAGGGGACGTTAGTCCCTCCATAAGGTGGAGGCCCGCCGCTCGTGAGAAAGGCGACGGACCCAGCAGGCGGCTGCATCCACGAAGAATCGACCGCCGCGATTTCTAAACTACAAAGCGCCTGCGTTGTTCCATTATTGCGGACTACAACTGGGTTGGTCGGCAGGCTCGTCCCGCTCTAGATTCCCCTCATGGCAACCCATTGGTTCGTCCCTCCTGTGTTCGTAAGGACTGCGTCCGGTGATAGGCATGGCTGCAACAATGCGAGGGCAGCCCTTGAGCAGCTAAAGACGTGGACCCGGAGAGGACCTTGCTGGCACAAGGCGGTGACCCTCTGCCTGTCGGCTGTGGAGGGCGATCCGATTGACCCTCATCTGATACGAAAGGCATTTGAGGCTGCCGCTAAGGAGGCCAAGATGTATCTCTCCCCTGAGTAGTAGGTGTCATGGCGACCCATTGGTTCTCCCCTCCGGTCAACGTCAAGACCGTAAGCATCCGGTAGGGACCGCGGCGTGCCGGATTTGAGGGGACAACTAGCTGTCGCCTGGTCTCGAATGATTTCGCGAAGGGCCTCGATGCCGAAGTCGCTAAAGGCAGGGGTTGCGATTCCATCGATATCGTAGACCCACAACTTACCATCCTCAGGCTCGAGCTGGTCCGACAGGTCCCACAGCGGGTCTTCATCCTGGCCCAGGATTTGGGCGACGCGCCGGATCATGAAGACGTGGGCGATCACCGCCATGGTTCAGGCGGCTGCCGCTTGCTGATCGGGCTTTCTCCATTCCCAATTGAAGCGCGTAGACGACACGAACTATCATCATCCGGTGTTGCAACCGGTACGAGTTTGCGACAGACTCAGTCCCAACAAGCCGGTCATCTGATGGACATCGCTCGAGCTCTATGGCACCAAGCAAGGGGAATGCGATGCGTGCATATTGGTTGATGCGCATTGCCGCGCTTGCTCTCAATGCCGCGCCGGCGGCAGGGGAACCTTCGGTCGAGCGAGGACTCTACATCTCCATCATCGGCGGCTGCCACGATTGCCACACCGAAGGATATAGCGAAAGTGGCGGCAAGATCGATCCGGCCAAGGCTCTCAAGGGAAATGCACTCGGCTTTCAGGGACCGTGGGGAACCAGCTATGCGGCAAACCTACGGCTGACGGCCGTCGACCTCACAGCCGACGGCTTCGTTTCATATCTTCGAGGCCTTGAGACTTATCCACCGATGCCAAGGTATAATGTACGGGCGATGACCGATGAGGACAAGAAGTCGCTCTATCTCTATATCCGCACGCTCGGTGACGCAGGCGAGCGAGCGCCGGCTTTCGTGCCGCCTGGCGACAGGGTCCATACGCCCTATATCGTCCTCGCCCCGCCCTTGTCGCCGCCCGCCTGCACACGCGATTTCGATTGCGGTGTAGGAGAAGTCTGCGATCCCGGCGGCTCCGGGCAGTGCATGAAGAGATAACGCTCAGACCAGCTGACCGCCATCGCGCACTGGCGTTCGCTGGCGACCAGCTCTACTTCGCCATCCAGGTTCGGGGAGCAGAGCGTCAACTTCCGACATGAACTTACCGATCTAGCATTGCAGGAAACTGACCACTGCTGCCACCGGCCGGCCTTTCTCAAGACCCAACGACCTGGGTCACCTAAGTGCGGAATCGCGTGGTCAAGGTGTACGTCCGTCACCCGCAGGCCCGACACCTCAGCGAGGCGGCAGCCGGTGCCATTCAGAATTGTCCAAATGTGTTGAAGGTCCGCCTTGGCATGGTACGAGATGCGGGCGGTTATGGCGGTGACCTCGTCCAATGTGAAAGGACGGCGCTTGTCCTTGTCGGGCTCGGCCTTATCCTTCGACGCGGCCTCCAAATTCATGAAGGGATTGGTGACGCCAGATAGGTCAAAGTCTCTTATGGCGTGGTTGATGATCGCGCGAACTACGTTCAAGTAGCGATCTACCGAAGACGCTTTGCGACCGTCAAGCATGTGATCGCGGAAGCAGATGCCGTACTTGCCAACGCCCGCCTCCAGTTGGAGAGCCACTATCGCAGACAGCGCATAAGGGTCGGGGCCGCACCAAAGTGCGGCGCCGAAGGGATCAGTGGCCGCTTGCGGCTGCGATGGCGGGATAATCCGTATAGCCCGCGGCGCCCCCGCCATAGATCGTAGCCGGGTCGACGGCCGCCAGCGGTGCGCGGGTCTCAAGCCTCTCCACAAGGTCGGGATTGGCGATGAAGGGGCGGCCGAAGGCGAACAGGTCGGCCTTGTTCTCGGCCAGCCGCGACGTCGCGAGGTCGAGGTCATAGCCGTTGTTGGCGATATAGGTGTTGTTGAAGCGCCGGCGGAGCGATCCGAAGTCGAACGGTACGACATCGCGCGGCCCGGCCGTGGCGCCCTCGACGACATGAATGTAGACGATGCCCAAGGCATCGATTTGATCGACGATATAGTCGAACTGTGCCTGAGCATCACTGCTCGAAACGCCATTGGCGGGCGATACGGGCGAGATCCGGATTCCGGTGCGCGCGGCGCCGATCTCCTCGACCACCGCAGTCGCAACCTCCAGCATCAGACGGGCGCGGTTCTCGACCGAGCCGCCATAAGCATCAGTGCGGACATTGGCGCCGTCTTTTGCGAACTGGTCCAGCAGATAGCCGTTGGCACCGTGAATCTCGACGCCATCGAAACCGGCCTCAATGGCGTTAGCTGCCGCTTGCCGGAAGTCGTTCACGATCCCAGAAACCTCTTCGAACTCCAGCGCGCGGGGCTCCGAGACGTCGACGAAGCCATTGTTGACGAACGTCTTGGTCTGGGCCCGGATCGCCGACGGGACAACCGGCGCCGCCCCGTTCTCCTGTAGGTCGACGTGCGAGACGCGGCCGACATGCCAGAGCTGCAGGAAAATCCGCCCGCCCTTGGCGTGCACGGCGGTCGTGACCTTGCGCCAGCCGTCGATCTGAGCCTGGGAGTAGATGCCTGGCGTGTCCTGGTAACCTGGTCCCTGCTGCGAGATCTGCGTGGCCTCGGAAATCAGCAGGCCGGCCGACGCACGCTGGCCGTAATACTCCGCGGCGAGATCGCCTGGAACGAAGCCCGGGCCAGCGCGATTGCGCGTCAGGGGCGCCATCACAATACGATTGGAGAGGGTTAGCGAGCCGAGAGTATAGGGCTCAAACAGCGTTTTGCTCGTCATAGGTCACCTTTGTTTGTCCCCGCTGCGGCGGGGTCGTTATCGAAATGGCTTCGTTGGTGCTCAGGCGACCTTGCGGTACCGCTCGGCGGGATGTTCGTTCCGATAGTTTGGAAGCATGGCCTGGCGCGCGGCCTGAAGCGCGTCCCACTGCCCGGCATCGGGAAGCGGCGGGATGGTCACCGGTTCGCGGCGGTCGAATCCGACCAGCGCCGCGTCAACCAGATCGTCCACCTCCATAACGTTGGAAAGCGTGTTGACGTCGGCGCCGACGTGTTCCCAGATCTCCGTTCGCGTCGTGGCGGGAAGCACGGCCTGGACGTAGACACCCTTCGGCGCGAGCTCGAGGCTGAGTCCCTGCGACAGAAACAGCACGAAGGCTTTGGTTGCGCCGTAGACCGTCATGCCGAACTCCGGCGCCAGGCCAACCACGGAGCCGATGTTGACGATCGCGCCTTCGCCCGCCGCCGCAAGGCGCGGGGCGATGGCACTGGCAAGTCGCAGGAGTGCGGTCGTGTTGAGCGCTACGAGCCGTGTAACGTCATCCGTGCTCTGCTCGATGAAGCTTCCGCCGATGGCCGTTCCGGCATTGTTGACGAGGATCCCGATGCGAGCGTCGTCGCGCAGCCTCGTCTCCACCGTTGCAAGATCGGTGGGCTGCGTGAGATCAGCCTGGACGATGTCGATCGCCACGCCGGTCTCCTGACGCAGGCGCGCCGACAGCGCCTCCATTCGTGCCGTGTCGCGGGCAACCAGCACGAGGTCGTGGCCGCGGCGCGCAAAGCGATCGGCATAGGAAGCTCCGATGCCGGTGGAGGCGCCGGTGATGAGGACTGACGGAATGGCGGTCATGGGATTGCTCTTTTCTCTGCAGGAACTTATATTCATGACGGTCATCATGATTGCCGATAAATATGATGACCATCATGTAAATGTCAACGGAGCCGGCGGAGAATTTTGAAATGAAGGTCAGTCGAGAGCAGATGGCGGAGAACCGTCGCCGGATTCTGGAGGTTGCCAGCCGGCTGTTTCGCGACAAGGGGTTCGATGCGGTCAGCGTGGCGGAGGTGATGAAGGCCGCCGGGCTAACCCATGGCGGTTTCTATGGTCACTTCAACTCGAAAGACGACCTGATTGCGCAGACGCTTGCCCATGTCCTCGCCGCGGACACAGGCGGAGGGCGCGGTCTTCGCGCTTATGTGGATGACTATCTTTCACCCCGGCATCGCGACAACTGCGCCGGTGGTTGCCCGACGGCGGGCCTTGCCGCGGCCATCCGCCATCAAACCCCGGCAGCGCGCTCGGCCATGACCGAAGGTCTTCGATCGCAGATCGACCGTATTGGCAAGGCGTTCCCTGAGCTGGATGCGGCAGACAGGCGCCGCGCGGCGATCGGAAGCTTTGCGGCGATGGTGGGGGCAGTGATCCTCGCCCGGGCGATTGACGACCCAGCGTTTTCCGATGAGGTGCTGGAACAGACACGTTCCTGGGTTGATGCCGGGATCAACCAAGTGTCAGCTATTTAGCCCCGGCCGACCTGTTGTGCTGATTTGTGAGACGGGACTTGTTCCCGACGGAGCCGCTTGTTCCTCGGCCAGCGTCGCAGTCTGGGCGGGCTTCGGCTGGTTCTAGCGCGCCTTAGCGTACAATGAGCGCTGGCCCCCCGGGACCGACGAAGCAGCGAAATACAAGTTCGCCATAGCGCTCCGCCGAGACGCGCCACAGCCGCATCAAATGCGAAAACGTGATCGTGACCGCGCAAAAGCACTAGGCCTTGCAGGTGGGCGGCCGCCATCGCTTCGGGATCGCGCCGTTGCTCTGGCGCAAGAGCGCGGCGAGGTGCGGACCCGCGATCTCATCAACATCGGCATCCCACGGTGCTATCTCTCCCAGTTGTGCGAGGAATGGCTGCTCGTGAAGGTCGGCTATGGCCGGTATTGAGCCACTGCGTTGAAGGCGGCCTGACCTTCAGGCCGGGCCGAATGCGCCATAGGATCGCGCCGCTTCGATGACCTCCCAATCCGGCCTTCGCGGAGGGCGTCGATTGGGCGCGGGTTACGGCCGCCCTCGTGCCGTCCATCGCCCCACCAATGTTCCGCCGGGATAAGCAACTCGCGTTGGACGGTCCCGTGGACGCTCTGTCCCCGAGTTGGAGTCACAGTGCGCGCGCTTGACCAGGCACCCCGGCCATAGCGCTAATGCCAAGCATGCACTAACATTCCAGCTTGACCCCCGTTGGGGCTGGCCAGTGATCTGTTCAAATTGGGAAGTACCCATGACCAATCATTGCTGTGGACCGGGCTATGCTTCTCCAGCAGAGGCGATGAGGGCACCTCGCGAAAAGCTGCTCTATACGATTGCCATCTACACTGGCACGGGCATTCAGAAGCCGGACTATTTGTGTACCATTGATGTCGACCCGGAGAGTTCGACCTACAGCCAAGTGATTTCACGTTTGCAAATGCCGGGTATTGGCGATGAGCTTCATCACATGGGCTGGAATGCCTGTTCGTCCTGCCATGGCGATGCGAGCATGGAGCGCAAGTATCTGATTGTGCCGGGTGTGCGCTCGACCAATCTGCATATTGTCGATTGCGGGACCGATCCCCGCAATCCGACACTGTTCAAGGTCATAGACGGCGCTGAAATCAAAACCAGGACCAACTTGTCGGCGCCGCACACAGTGCATTGCCTCGGCTCGGACATCATCATTTCCATGCTTGGCGACGCTCAAGGCAATGCCCCAGGCGGCTATTTGCAACTCAACAAGGAGTTCGAGATTGTCGGCCGTTGGGAAAACTCCATGGGCAGCATCAAGTTTGGTTATGATTTCTGGTACCAGCCGCGACATAACGTAATGGTCAGCTCGGAGTGGGCCGCGCCCAATACCTTCATGCCTGGTTTTGACCTGGAGGAGGTTGGCCATCTGAAATATGGCCGAGAGATCCATTTCTGGGATTTTGAGAAGAAGGAGCCAAAGCAAACATTCTATCTCGGTGAGGATGGCTTGCTCCCACTCGAAGTGCGATTCCATCACAATCCCGACAGCAGTCACGGCTTTGTTGGCGCGGCCCTTTCTGCAAACATCATCCATTGGTGGAAAGATGCGGCGGGTGATTGGCAATGGGAAAAAATTGTCGATGTTGGCAATGAGCCGCATCCCGAATGGCCGATCCCGATACCGGGCGTGATCTCGGTCATTCTGCTCAGTATTGATGATAGATACCTCTATCTCTGTAACTGGTTGCATGGCGACATCCGCCAATATGACATCTCGGACCCGCACAACGCCAAGCTCACCGGACAAGTGTGGATGGGCGGACTTCTCGGCCGTGCGCCTGAGGTCAATGGCGTGAAAGTGACTGGTGGGCCTCAGATGATACAGCTCAGCCTCGACGGCAAGCGCCTTTATGTGACGACCTCGCTCTTCTCGACCTGGGACAATCAGTTCTATCCGGAAATCCGCACCAATGGCGGATGCATGCTGATGGTCAATTGCGATACGGAAAACGGCGGCTTGGAAATTGATCCGCGATTTGTCGTCGATTTTGGCAAGGAACCAAATGGACCAAGCCGCTGCCACGAAACCCGTTATCCCGGCGGTGATTGCACGAGTGACATCTGGGTATGACCAGCTTCACCATCACCCTCGCCAACCAAGGCGGTGCGGCTTTTGACGTCGATCACCGCAAGCCCCTCTTGCAAAGCTTGCGCGAGCAGGGCGTGGACCTGCCCTATGGTTGCAAGTATGGCGGCTGCATAACCTGAGCGGCCAAGATAATCAGCGGCAAAGTCAGTCAAAAGGCCCAGCGGGCGCTGAACAACCGCCAGATCAACAATGGCTATATAATCCTCTGCGTTGCCCGCCCTATGAGCGACTGCACGTTGGAGGTCGGCGTTGAAAGCCACGACAAGCTCTATCGCAACCCCTTCCTAGATCCCTTGGCCGCACATGAATTGAAAGCCGATATTGCGACCCCATTGGAAGCAAAGAAATGACCCATATGAATCATGATGAGCCCTATTCGGAGGCTTATCTGCAAGACATTCTCAAGTCGGTCAAAACCATCGCGATGGTGGGGGCCAGCCCCGACAAGACCAAGTTTTCCTATGGTGTTCTCAGGGTTCTGCACGAAACCGGCTATGACATGATCCCGGTCAATCCCAGTCCCGGTCTGGATGAAATTCGAGGGCTCAAGGTGTACGCGTCACTGGCGGCCATCGACCGGCCTGTGGATATGGTTGAGGTTTTTCGCCGCTCCGAAGACCTGTTGGAAGTTGCACAGGAAGCCATCGCAATTGGTGCCAAGGTTCTGTGGAGTCAGATTGGGGTGCGCGATGACACCGCCGCCCTGTTGGCGGAGGAAGCGGGCTTGAAAGTTGTGATGAACCGCTGTCCCAAGATTGAGTTGTTCCGCCCCTTCTGGAAGCCGAAGTTGCACTTGGGAATATGATTGCAGGGTCACGGAATTCGGCGTTGTCGCGGTAGCTGACCTGTTACCTTGGCCTTAGACGTTGATTGATTTTTGCCTGAGGTAAGATGCCAGATGGTCGCTGAGATCACGCGCGTCGTCGCCGGCGCCGTCGATCAGCGCAGACTTGCGGCGGCGCAGAAACTGCATCCCCATCAGGTACATGCCCGGATGTTCCGCAACGCCGCCGTCGTGACGGACGTGGCCTTTGCGGTCGAGGACCGGCAACTCCAGCCAGGAGTAGTCTGGCCGGTAGCCGGTGGCCCAGATGATCGTCCTGATCGCACCTCCGGTAAGGTCGAGGCCGAGCGGCGGGTTGTCCTCAACACGGGTCGGCGGCAGGCGATCCGGCGGCCCGACCGTAGCGTCAAGGCCGTTGGCGCGCGCCCATTCGTCGATGAGGTCGAGCAGCCGGGCCATCTTGAGATCGGAAAGCGCGCACATGTTGCGCAACGACCCCGCAAACTGGGCCTTGCCGTCTTCGGTGATGCCAGCGAGACGGCCAACGAGTCTGACGCCGAGGTCGACCAGCGCATTGAGGTCGAGGGTGGTGCGGTCGGGGGTGCCGGCAAGCTGCAGCGAAGGAACCCGTCGTGCCCGTCTGATGTCGTCTACCTCGTCGTAGCGCTCGTCGAGCACGCCGGCCGCGTCCATCCACCACTCCAGGTCCTTGCCGCGATAGACGCGCGGCGCCCGGATGTGCTCGCCCACCGACAGGGTCACTTGACGCCCCGAACGCTGCAGCTCCTGTGCGATCTGGGTGCCGCTCGACGAGGCACCCACCACCATCACGCCGCCGTCGGCGACCTGAGCCGGATTGCGGTAGGACTGTGCCGTCAGCATGGCGACCGACGGCGGCACGCGGACGGCCAAATCGGGCAGGCGTGCGATGTTGCACGCGCCCGACGCCAGCACGACAGTTCGGCAGCGCCACTCGCCGCGGTCCGTGCGCACGAGATATCCCGCCCCGTCGCTGCGAACCGAGGTAACGGTCGTATGTGTTCTGACTGGAGCCGCGATCGCCTTGGCATAATTCCCGAGGAAGTCGATCACTTCAGGCATCGTCCGGTAGCCGTCGGGGTCGTCGCCATCGTAGCGGAAGCCCGGCAGCCGGCTCTGCCAGTTCGGGGTGAGCAGCCGCAACGAATCCCATCGCTCGGTGCGCCAGGTATGGGCGATCTCGCCGCGCTCCAGCAGCACATGGTCGATAGAGCGCTCCGCGAGGCAGCGGCTCATCGCGAGCCCCGCGTGCCCTGCGCCGACGATCACTGTGGTGACGGACCTAATCGCGCCCTCTCATCAGGAGAGTCTACGGCTCGAAGCGCCTTTCAATTCACCACGACCGTGACGTTCGTCGGATTGGTGACAATGTCATAGACAGCTGACCGCTTCTGCGACTGAGCGACGAGAGCCTCGATGTCCTCGGGCTTGGCGTCGGCGTCGATATTGTACTTCACCGTGATGCCGCTGAAGCCGTTGCGGACGTCGCTGTCGATGCCGAGTATGCCCGCTATATCCATGTCGCCTTCGATGGTCGCCTTCACCGACTTCAACTGGATGTTCCGGTTCTGGGCAACCGCGGCGATGCCGGCGGTCAGGCAACTCGCCAGCCCGACCAGCACGTATTCGACAGGCGTGGCGCCCTGATCCAGGGAAGCGAAGACCTCCGGATGGTCGGCATCGAATGCGAAGGTGGTCTTGCGATGCTGGTCCTGGCCGAGACCGTAGAAGCTTTCGACCGTCGAGTGGCTGTGGGTGCCATCCTTCCATTCGCAGGCCGCGCGCCACTTGAACTGCGCGGCCTCCGGGGCGTTGGTAAGCGCTTCTTTTGCGGCGAGCAGCGCCTCTACGTTAACGCCGTTGTTTGCCTGTACTTCGGAAGCCATAATTATCCTCCCTACCTTGCACTGGCTTAAAACCCGACCGATCCCACTGACCTCCTGATCAGATTTCACCAGGGGATGGCATGCTATGGGTAGCGAAGCGTTTCTTCAAGTTGTTTCCGTCGGGGATATGGTCGCCCCTTCGTGCACCGAGTTGCCCCTTGCAGGCTAAGGGTTGCCTGCGTGTCTGTCGGCGTTGGTTCCGCAGCCTGGTGCCAGGCCATAGGCATCGCGATGCAGTTCTTGAAGGTCGCCGGCAAGCTAGCGGACTGCATTTCCGCAGGGCGATCTTCCTGGCGTTGCGAACAGCTGGTTCGCCGCTGTTAACGGGCATTCAGAAGCTGTGAAATCAATTTCGGCTGCTGGCGCGACCACGACCTCCAGCGCGGTCAACTGCAATGTCTGCTTCCGGGCGGAGGCAAAGTTCGCCTCTATGGCCGACATGAGGCGCAAGGCGGACCTGCCCGATGTTTCATGTGCGAACGCCTGAGACGCGAGCGCCGCCATTAACCATCGATTAACTATCCGGTCGCCTTTAATTCAATTTTGCAGCATACTGATTTGGGTAGCGAGGTTGCTCAAGGAGACTGGAACAAGAGGGTAATTCTCCTGTTCGCGCACTTGTCCCTTCACTCGTGCGCGACAGTCGAAATTGTAAAAAGAAACGACGGAACACCGTCGTCTCATGGGGAGGCGCCAGCATCATGTTTGATGAGGAGCGCCTGAATGAAGATCGAAGACGCAGTTACGGCTGTGACGTCAGAACCGAGCACGCTCATGTCTTGCCTCGGCCAGCCCGTTGTCGCCTACCACGTCATGGAAATCATGAGAGAGACAGACCTGGCCCACGCCCGCGAGATGCAGCACGCGCTGATGCGACGAAGCATCGAGGCTCTTGTCGATGATGGCCTGGAAGGCGTCGCCGCCGAACATTTCGCATCCCAGTTCGACGGCCGCGTCGGCCTGACTTGGAGACTCCTACACGCATCCGACGGCGTGGCGCATTGATCACGACCAGAGCGGTCTTGGTCAAGCTCTGGCAAGATCAGCTTCGAGGCGCGAAGCCGATGATCGGCGAAGCCGCCGATCGTCGGTATTTCCGCATGGCTGCCGCCGATCTTGAGATTGCGGCTTGCAAGGAATAGGCATGGGCGGGCGAGGCCGATATTCTACGCTTGGATTCGTCGGTCCTCGACGCTCTGCCACTCTGGAAGCTGGACTACGAGATCGAAGCGTAGGGAAAAATCGCACGCCGGGGTGCAAAATCGCGACTTGGCGTAGAAAAGGCGGTGGCTCCCCGGGCCGGACAAGTTTGATAAATCGAACCGGGTACAAAAATGCCAGAAAAGTCTTTATTTACAATCGCTTGTGGCGACCTCTTCCACAAAGCATCTACCGCCTTGGTGTATCTCAAGGGGTAGCAGCGGTGTATCTCTCAGTCAAGCTCGGTTTTGCCACTCTCCAAGCGGCAATGCATAGCCAGAGTTTGGTCTCTTGATGGTGCCTGAACAACCCCTATGATGGCTCTCGCTGGTCCCTCCAGCGTAGGGGAGGCCACCACAGCATGACGCCGCAAACCTTCATCGCCAAGTGGCAGAACTCTCAGTTGAAGGAGCGGGCAGCCGCCCAGGAACACTTCCTCGATCTTTGCCATATGCTCGGGGAACCCACGCCCGCCGACGCGGACCCGACAGGCCAAGACTATGGCTTTGAGGTCGGCGCTTCCAAGACAACGGGCGGCAATGGGTTCGCTGACGTCTTCAAGCGCAACCACTTCGGATGGGAATACAAGGGCACCAAGGCCAATCTCGACACCGCGTTTGCGCAACTTCAACGGTACGCGGTCGCGCTGGACAACCCGCCTCTGCTCATAGTGTCGGACATTGGCACCACAATCCGTATTCACACCAACTGGACAAACTCCGTTTCCAAGACCTACGCAATCGCCATTTCCGATCTTGGCGACGCCGAAAAACGAGGTTGGCTGAAGTCGGCCCTGTCTGATCCCGAGGCTCTGCGTCCAAAGAAGACCCGCCAAGAGCTGACTGAAGAGGTTGCTGCGGAGTTCGCACAACTTGCCCGTTCTTTGCGGGATCGCGGTCATGTGCCGGAACAGGTGGCCCATTTCATCAATAGGCTGGTCTTCTGCATGTTCGCGGAAGATGTGAAGCTCCTTCCAGAAACGATCTTCACCCGGATGCTGGAACAGGCTCTGGAAGACCCGACCGAGTTCGAACGCTTTGCCCGTGACCTGTTCGTGGCGATGAGGTCCGGTGGTCGGGTCGGCTTTGAGAAGGTTGCGTGGTTCAACGGTGGCCTGTTCGACGACGACCTTGCATTTGCCCTGACCAAGCAAGAAATCAAGCTGGTACACCGGGCAGCCTCCCAATATTGGGGAGACATCGACCCCTCCATTCTCGGCACTCTGTTCGAACGCGGTCTTGACCCGGATAAGCGCAGCCAACTGGGCGCGCACTACACCGACCGTGACAAGATCATGATGATCATCAACCCAGTGATCGTCGACCCGCTAACTGCCGAATGGCAGAAGGCCAAGGCCGAAATCTCGGGTCTAATGGCGAAGGCGACGTCATCCAAAGGCAGCATCGCGACACGCGCCCAAAACCAAGCTCAAAGCGTACTAGAGCGACACCTGAAGCGGCTTGCGGAATACCGTGTGCTCGATCCTGCGTGCGGCTCAGGGAACTTCCTTTACCTCGCGCTAAGGGCGCTGAAGGACCTCGAACACAGGGCTCAGGTGGAAGCAGAGGCGATGGGGCTGCCGCGCCGGTTTCCGCAGATTGGCCCCGAGGTGGTCAAGGGCATTGAGCTAAATCCCTATGCGGCGGAGCTTGCCCGCGTTTCGGTTTGGATTGGGGAGATACAGTGGATGCTCAAGAATGGCTTCGCAGCCAGCCAGAACCCTGTCTTGAAGCCGCTCGACAACATCGAGTGCCGGGATGCCTTGCTCACGTGGGTTCCTGGTGATGCTGACGGTACGGGACAATGGATGGAAGCCATGTGGCCCGAGGTCGATGCGATCATAGGAAACCCGCCTTTCCTCGGCGGTAAGATCATGCGCTCCGAATTGGGGGACAGCGCCGTGGCCAGCCTGTTCGCAACCTATCGTGGTCGCGTTCCGCCCGAGGCTGATCTTGTCCTCTACTGGGTAGAGAAAGCCGCGACTGCAATTCGCCACAAGCCCTCCACCCGAGCTGGGCTTGTTACCACGAACTCCATACGCGGCGGAGCGAACCGCAGGGTCATGGAAGCCATCGCGGAGAACATGAGCATCATCTCAGCTTGGGATGATGAACCTTGGACCGTAGATGGGGCGGCAGTTAGGGTTTCCTTGGTCGTGCTCGGGTCGCTGAACGAGGATGAGGTTCCGCATCTGGACGGACGGCCTGTTGCCAAGATCAACTCGGACCTCACTGCCACTGATTTCGATTTGACGAAGGCACGTCGTCTTCAGCAGAACGCTGGAGTTGCCTTCCAAGGGCCTGTGAAGATCGGCTCTTTCGAAATCAGTGGAGATTTTGCACGTGAGCTATTGACCATGCCCACCAACCCAGACGGCTCTCGCAACGCTGACGTAATCCGCCCATGGGTAAATGGAATTGATATTGTACGGCGAAGACGGGACATGTGGATAATCGACTTCCACGAACGGGCCGAGCCAGACGCCTCTGTCTATGAGGGTCCGTTCGAACACGTCCGAGCTATCGTCAAGCCATCTCGAGATACCAATCGTAGGGATCGTAGGCGGCTAAACTGGTGGATGCATGGGGAAACCGTACCGGGGCTGAAAGGACGTATGGCGGGGCTTGATAGAGCCATCGTCACCCCCCGTGTTTCGAAGCATCGCATATTCGTGTGGATTTCGTCTGACACCTTGCCGGACAGCGCCGTTGTCGCCATTGCCCGCAACGATGACACCATATTCGGCATACTCCATTCGCGTTTCCACGAGCTGTGGTCGCTGCGAATGGGCACATGGCTTGGGGTTGGTAATGATCCTCGTTACACACCTACGAGTACCTTCGAAACGTTCCCTTTCCCTGAGGGGCTGGCGCCCCAAAGGACTGCTGATCAATACGACCTAAGCGCTGTGGCCATCTCGGCAGCCGCCAAACGGCTCAACGAGTTGCGCGAGAATTGGCTGAACCCGGCGGATCTTGTCAGGAGAGAGCCGGAAGTTGTGCCCGGCTACCCCGACCGACTGGTTCCAGTGGATGAGAATGCTGCCGCGATACTCAGCAAGCGCACCCTAACGAACCTTTACAACGAACGACCGTCATGGCTTCAGCACGCCCATAAGGCTTTGGATGACGCCGTGGCGGCGGCCTATGGATGGCCGGCCAACTTGTCCGATGACGAGGTTCTGGCCCGCCTGTTCGCGCTCAATCAAGAGCGGGCTTCCGCTCAGGTCGACCAGACCCTGACCAAACCTTAAAGGGGGGTCAGGCGGGGAGTGGCTGCAACGAGTGAACAAGCGGCAGGCTGGAGTGCTGAATAAGAAGTTCACAAGCCAGTTCAACGTCGCGACCGACGTGACGCAGGACGCGACCCCTCGACCTAGGATAGGCGTGCAACTCTTTTGCGCCGCTTCCGCTTCCCCATTGCTTGTGCGTTCCTGACGACATCTTGTGAACCAGCTTCGCAGTTTGGACGCGCTTGAACTCTGCCTTTGTTTCTGCCTGGGGATCGTCGCGGATAATCATCTCGACAGCGAGCGCGGCCGCGACGACGCGACAGGGGTCTATCTTCGCCTTGCGTAGCCTCGCCCAAGCTGCTCGGGCACGATCGTCAGGTGACAGCCCGCGAAGCCTGAACGCCTCCACATGAGGCCCAGCGGCCCTGTACAACGTCTCCACGCGCTCGATGGCATTCGTGACCCATAAGTTGTCCGCGTTCGCCTCAAGCCAAGCGAGGGCAGCCTTGCGATACGGCGTGATCTCCTTGGCGGTGTAGGATCGTTTGTACGCGCTGCCGTGACGGGCAAGGTGGTCCGAGTGCGAGCGACAGAACCGGGTGTCCAGACCGTCTTCTGTGGCCGCACGGGCAGGCTTACCGCAGCCCACAACGCGGCAGCGTGTGAACATATGGCTTGGCTCAGCAGCTCTGGCTTTGACCTCGTTCTTGCGCTCTCGCTTCTTCATCCAATTCGTCAATCTCGGGTCCCTCTTAGGTGTTCCTTGGGTCTCCCCTTAAGGGGACCAAGCAGTGGGGTGAACGGCTACCTGAGCAGGAAGAGAGGTAACCTATCATGTAGATGAGGGTTGATAGGACCTGATACAGGGACGAAGTCCCCTTCAGTCTTCAACCGTAACAGTGCCCTCAACATGGGCATGAGCTTTGAACACAGTGAGCATGACCTCCTTGGTTACAGACACCTTGGAGCATTGAACCATCACCGCGTCATGGATCGGCAGAGCGACAATCCCCTTGGCGCGAAGGTCAAGGAGAACATCAACAAGAATGCTGCTCTCAATGAACTGAGCGTCGTGGCCAAGACCCTTGTGGAAATGATCTTTGATTAAAGGGTGCTTGGCTTCGATGGCGTCGACCACCTCGCTGATCCTGTCTGTCTTGCGGAACAGCTTGCGGGTGTCCTTGGGGAACCTGTCGAGACGTCGCTCGGCAAAGATCATAGCGCTCATCACTTTCTTGATGCCATCTCTCTGCTGGTTGTATCCGTGCATCTGATAGAGGTCGCCGGGGGCGGGGAGGTGGCCTGCCATGCCATAGAGGATGCGGGCGCCCACCTGACCGAAGTCCAACTCCACGGCCTTCTCTCCCGCGATCTTGAGCCCTTGCCGCCGCTCGTGCTTCCGCAGCTGCTGCCAGAAGCCACCGAACATCCTGCCGCCACTGGCGAACCGCGCCTGGGTGAAGATGCGATGCAACCGTCTGTCGTGGATGTCGATTGACGTATGCGGCCAAGGAATACCCACGGGATCATATCGCAGGTCGGCCGCCGCCAACCATTGGTTGATCGTATCAAGCTCGTAGCGATAACGCTCTGTGGTAAGAGTGTCGGAGTACTGCTCAAGCCCCCCTTCATCCCAATAGTCGTCAGCGTCCTTCAGTCGTTTGAGAATGATCGTCTCACTGTGGGGATGTTCGTCGAGGTCGTCCGTATCAACGTCGCCATCATCCATTCGCGACAGCAGGGTCGGACCCGGTCGGATAACCGTCGATTTGGAAGCCCCAGCTATCGGAGCGGCTTTGTCCTGACGAACGTAGCCCAGCTCAGGCTTGGCGAGGAGGTCCAGTATGCGCGGAAAGACTTTGCTGTAGGCTCGGGGCCTGTACCGGCTCTTCGTTCCCAAGACCCTGTTGGAACGAGTGACATAAATCCCCTCGGAATGATCCACGAGATGATGATGCATCAGGTCTGAGAGGATCGCATCTACGGTGAGGTCGAAGGTTTCTTGGTCTGCCGCTCGACGCTTGTTCCTCGTCAGCCCTGAACGATGCTCGTAGTTCAGAAGCAACCGGGTGGCTTCCGCGACGATGCACTTGGTGTTCTCCGCCGAAGCGAACCTATAGGCATTGAAACGCCGATCGCGTACGTCATCTTCGTCATCTAAGGTCGCGGCAATCGAGGCGATCTGGTCCAACTGCAATCTTCCAATTCTTCAAAATAGCCACCCCGCTCCCACGTCCACACAGAGGGCCTCAGGCGGGCATAAGGTTGGGCAGAGGGAAAGGGGCTCGGCAGCGCCTCGCGGTTCTCAGAGGGCGCCTACGGCTGCCTGTCACTGGTTGCCGAAGCCAGCGAGATACCGCAAGTCAGGCGGCAGCGACAGGGGCAAAAGCGCGCGGTCTGTGCCTCTCCCCGGTGAAATGATAAGGTGGGCTTCGACCTCATTTGCCAGAGGCAACTCGGCGAGGTCTGTCTTGTGAGGCCGGGGGGCATTCACTGTGGAACCCGAGGAGTTGAAAGTCCGCATCGAGATTGCGCTGGCTGGCGGTCGCCTCAGCCAATGGCAAAGACAATTTCTCGTCGACATTCACGCCCGTCTTGTGAAGTACGGCCCCGAAACGCGCCTGACCGACAAGCAGCGCGCCAAGCTCTTTGAGGCCATCGGCTACGCACCACCAGTCAGCCAGGCACCGCCGCAGCCACACTCTACCGGCTCTCGGTCGACCCAGTGGAGGCCGCGCCGCCGTCGGAGCCCACTTGCGCGTGAGGCCCGCTATCTGGCCGGTCGATTTGCCAGAGCCTTTGGCTTCGCACTGGCAGTAGTCGTGGGGGGCCTGATCTACTCTTACGTTACCGGAGCCAGCCACATGCCTTCTTCAAGCGGTTGGGCCTCCGGGTCACCAGACACCGAAACCACCACAGCCACGCTGTTGACGAGGAGCCAGTTCACGATCACGGACGGTGACACCATTCGGCTTATCGGTGCCGCGAAAGGGACCCGGCTGGTCGGCTTCAATGCGCCCGAAAGCATCGAGCCAAGGTGCGAAGCGGAGGGAGACCTTGGGCGCAAGGCGAAAGCACGCCTCAGAGAGTTGGTTGCCACTGCAAGGCTGGAGCTAAAGATGATCCCGTGTTCTTGCCCGCCGGGCACTGAGGGCACCGGCAAGTGCAACTACGGGCGAAGTTGCGGCTCACTCTTTGCCGATGGCCAAGATGTGGGCGACGTATTGGTGTCAGAGGGGCTGGCCGTCCGGTTCGCCTGCGGCTCTACAAGCTGTCCGCCAACGCCCCGCCCTTGGTGCGGATAAGACGCCTTCACCTCACCCTCCGGCGGTGTCGGCTCCTTCGAGGCGCTTCGCCAGCTTTGCGAGCGTGGAGCGCGAACAGTTGGTGGCTCGCACAATGGTGTTCCAGCTCTGGCCCTTCCGCAGCAGTCCAATGATGGCCTCGTTGCGTTCAGCATCCTCTGGCCGACCCTTCATGCGCCCCTCGGCCTTCGCCTTGGCGATCCCCTGAGCCTGCCTGCGGCGTCGGTCGTCATAATCCTTGCGGGCGATGGCGGCGAGCATGTCGAGCAGCATCCCATTGATCGCGTCGAACATCCGCCCGGTGAAGGCGTCCTCGGTCTTCAGCATCATGTGCGAGGTCGGCAAGTCTAGTGCCACGACCTTGATCTCTCGGTCCTTGATCTCCCGCTTGAGCTGGTCCCAGTCCTTGTCCGACAGGCGGCTCAGGCGGTCGACCTGTTCGGTGAGCAAGATGTCGCCCGGTTTGCTGTCCCTGAGCAGCCGGAACAGCTCTGGCCTGTGCAGCGAAGCCCCGCTCTCGTTCTCCTCGTAGGTGGCAGCGATGGTCAATCCCCGCTCTCGGCAGAACGCCTCAAGATCACCCCGCGCGCGCCCTGCGTCCTGTTCCTTGGTCGAGGCCCTTAGGTAGGCTCGGATGAAAGTCATTGTGGCGCTCCAGTTCGATTTGACTGGTTCGCTAATAGATGGTTCGGTTTGACTGGTCAAGCGCTATTTATCGAACCAGTTTCGACCCGGTTCGGAAAGGGCACACCATTGCGAACTGGCCTGTGCAAAGACAGTCCGTTGCTGATAGATGGTTTCGATTGTTGGCGCAGACCAACGCCCGGCTGAGCGGAGAACGCATGATCGAGAAACCAGACCGGGAGCGACAGCTTGTCGTTCAGATCGTGAAGGGGGCAACTCTCGAACAAACCGACGCGCTCCGTACATGGGCGCTGAAGCTCCTCGAAATCCGTAAGTCGGGTTTGCCGGCGCGAACGAAGGCCAGACAAGCCATCGCTGTAACCGTGCAGGGCAAAGTCGTGGGACCGATGCTCAAGAATGCTCTCCGGGGAGCGAAGAGCCTTGGGTGGGACAACAGAACCATGGCCCAGCGCCTTGGGCTTGGTGCGGCCGCAGTTGGGGTAACTGTGTTCGGTGGTCAGAGTGCGGGAATTGTCGCTCTCGGGATGGGCGTCGGGGTGCCCCTCTGGGCGGTGCTGGGGGCCGGGTCCATGTTCGCAACGTACCTGTATGAAGAACTTGCCCATGCCCCGTCGACGGCCAAGAGTGGAGCTACCTATACGGTCATAGATGCCGAGAATGAGGACGGGCCGACGCCCTCGGGAAAGAGACCGCCCCAAACACCGGCAGGATAGACGCTGGGGCAACCAAAGGGGGCACGGGGGTCTTCGCGCGAGCCAGTTATCCGATCCCCCGCTCAGAAATTTCTACCAAACATTTCGCCCTTTACTTTGTACGATTGGAACATTGATTTTTTCGAGAAGTGACCCATAACATGGCCACTTGGGTTCTCGCTGAGGTGGGAGGCCTTGTATGAACGTTTGGACGAACTGCCGACCCGACAAAGTGACTGCCAACCACCTTGTTCACGAGCTGATCTTACAAGCCCGTCGCGGCCAAATCATCTCCATCAAAGAGACTATCGCAGGGGTGCGCCGAGACGGACCACATCTGGTGGTAAGTGACTGCGAGCTGGTCGAGCTTATTGTCGAGATTGCCCCAGCCTTTGGCCTGTTTGTCGCGTTCGACCTCCGCGAATAGCCTCATGGCTCTCCAGTGTGGCTGAAATCGATAAAGCCAAACAGAAGGTTATTGCCGAAGTTGTGCGGCGGTGGATCCCCTCAGAGGTAATCCGCAATTACCTTCGCAACCTACTAAATCTGCCTGTAGAACGGGAGCTGCCGGCTGAGCAAAGGTATTTGCTGGAGGAACTTGATAGGGCCGACAAAGAGTGACGTATGGCTCTCCACTGGTTCAACCCTCCGGTCCCCGTCAAGACCGAGCGTCCCGGGATCATCCGCAACGTCAACAACGCCGAGAAAGCCGGCGAGGAGCTGATGAAGTGGACCAAGCGTGGCCCTTGCTGGGACCTCGCGGTGCGCGTTTGCATGGCCGTGATATTCGACGAGATGGAAGCTGAGGAGGCCCGCAAGGCATTTCTGGCTGCTGCAAAAGAGGAGGGGACATTACTCCCCCAATGACAACTGGCTAAATTGGATTGCGGTATAAGGTTCTATGTGTCTCTGACCAACGCCGCCTTCGCGAAAGGAGCCCGCCGCCGGTGAGGGACAGGCGACGGACCCCCCACAGCGGCTGCACATCCACGAAGAATCGACCGCTGCAAGCTCTAACCCCGCGAGGGCCTACATCGTTCCCTCATCCGCGCCTACAGCTGGGTTGGTCAGCGGCCTCTTCCCGCTCTAAGTTCCCCTCATGGCAACCCATTGGTTCTCCCCTCCGGTACCTGTCAGGACTGAGCGCGCCGGTCTGACCCGGAACGTCAACAACGTCGAGGCAGCCGGCCAGGAGCTGATGAAGTGGACCAAGCGTGGCCCCAAATGGAACCAAGCGGTGCGCGTCTGCATCGCCTGCATTGCCGACGAGATGGAACCTGAGGAGGCCCGCAAGGCATTCCTGGCCGCTGCCGAGGAGGAGGGGATGCTGGGCGCTTAGCGTGCCCTGTTACCGCGTCACCTTGCCACTATCGATGCGTCTCGAGCCGCATCAATCTAAAGAATTTTGGTCATCAGATTGTCCAGCCGGGAGTTCTCGCGGTAGGCCAAGCGCGCCGCAACGGCACCTACAATGCCGGTGACGGCACCACCGATCACGTCAGTAAGGTAGTGGGTGCCGATGTAAATTCTCGACCAGCAGACCAGAAATGCCAGAACGCCAAGGGCAAGCGTTCGGCGCGGCAGAGCTTGCATCGCAAACGCCGCAACTATCGCTACGGTCGCTGTCGCGTGATCGGACGGGAATGACCAGTCGGCGCTGGGCGCAATCAACAAGTGGGTCACACCGGCATCGTAAGGCCGCATCCGATGCACGAACAGAAGAATGAACTGGTTGATCGCAAGGCCGAGCAGGAACGCCAGACCGGCCGACAAGGCCGCGTGACGGACATGGTAGCGGTCGACCTTCGCCCACCATTGTAGGGCCACGGCCAGCACCATCAGCGGAACGCCGATCTGTGAGACGCCAATCATTGCTCTATCTAGGAAAGGGCTGAACCCGGCTGCCGCGTTGATCCAGTGAGTGAGAGCTGCATCCATTGTTTGGTTCCGTTATCGACCGCGAGGTGGGTTGTGAAGGCTTTTGATGAACACCGCATCCATCAGATTTTTGAAGTCAGCGTCTGGCTCAAGGGTGCGCACGCCCTGATCGAATGCCTCGGCGGTGTCCTGCTTTATCTCGTCACCACAGACACCATTGCCTCGTGGGTCAATGCCTTCACCCAAGAGGAATTGATCGAAGATCCGAACGATTTCATAGCTGGCTATCTGTCGCAGATGGCAGGCCATTTTTCCGTCGCCAGCAAGGAGTTCTACGCCTTCTACCTGCTCAGCCACGGCCTGATAAAGCTGCTCTTGGTTATAGGCCTTTTACGAGGCAAGCTGTGGGCGTATCCGGCCTCCCTCGTCGCGCTGGGCGCATTCATGGTCTACCAAGTCTACCGCTATTCCTATACCCACTCTCCGGGCCTGCTTGCCCTGACTGTCTTCGATGCGGTCGTCATGGTACTGATCTGGCATGAATGGGGTGTAATGCGACGGCACAGGCCCGCATAACAGCCGAGTTATCGACCTCGCCTTTGTTCAATCCACTGGACCGCAGACCAGCACAGAATGGCCCAAGCGGAACCGACGCACCAACCCGCAAGTACGTCGGTGGGGTAATGGACGCCGAGATAGACCCGGCTCAATCCGACCATGACCGTGAGGAACACCGCCAGCGAAACGAAATACGCTTTGACGCGGCGATCGGGGTTCGCCTTGGCCAGCAATACTCCAAGGGTCAGGAAAGTGACGGCGGAAAGCATGGCGTGTCCGCTCGGAAAGCTCGCTGTAAAGACCCTTGTGGTGTGTATGAGATCGGGCCTTTGGCGATCGAAGGCAATCTTCAAGAGTGTGCTAATGGCTTCCCCGCCAGCCACGGCGGCCGCAACAAGCACAGCGTATCGCCGGTTTCCTGCTATCAGCAGATAGCCCACTGCTGCTACCGACACGAAACCCAAGAAGGCAAAGCTGCCAAGAGACGTAACGTCGCGCCCCATTTCCTCCAGCCAGGGCGGACCAATCGGGTTCGTCGGATCATCGGCGCTGCGAAACGCCATAAGCACCGCCCGATCGAAACCGCTCGTATCGCCCTCAATAACCTCTTCTGCCAGAAGGCCAAAGCCGAGGACAAGGCCGCCAGCCACAAGCAGAGAGGCGATCAACCACATGGCGTCGCTGCGAAAGCCCTGCAGAAAGCTGCCGGGCGGAGAGGGTGCCTTAATGTCCATGTGTCACAACCTATTTCGGAGAGGCGACAAGCGCGGCGGTGAGCAGGAACAATCGTGTTCAAACCCTCTTGTTCCATAGAAGGATACCAGCGGGGCCTCTATTCCATGCCCGGCACGTCAACGCCAACAATGAGCGTGGTCGGTTTATGGCTGCGTAGCGTCGTCGCTCAAATCGCCCAAAATGCCGCCCCTCAAAGTCGGGCGCGGCTGGAAATGGACAAGCCCGCGCCGCTCTTCGGGATCGAACCCCGCACGCCGGATCGCGCCAAAGATGCGTGCCTCCACCCAATCCGCACCTTCCTTCAGCAGATCGAGTGAGTTTCGACCCTCGAAGGGGCCTCCTTTCATCAACAGCACAGGCTTTGCATCATCGTCGGCCAGCGCAAGGAGCGAGAGCCGAGTAGCCCGGAAGGTGCCGTCGGGCTTTATCCATTGCTCGTAGGCGCGCCATTGGTATTCGTGGATAACGTTGTCCCGTTCCTGTCGAAGGAAATCCCAAAAGATCGCGTGATCTTCCCTCTCGTCTTTAATGGCATTCCATTCGACCGTGATCTCATGCCTGATATGCGGCGAAAGGCACGATTTTGCGTCGACCCGGAACAAGTCGATCGCCGTCCTAAGAACCGCGCAGGTTCCAATCCAGATGACCTTCCACTCCGACACCAGGAACGTCGCCTCTGCAAGCCGCTCGTCGAGGTGACGAATGCCGCTGCGGCCGTCGGAGAGCGCGCGGTAAGACGAGAGGAAATACTTCACGGGCACATAGCTGTTCGCGTACTTCGTCGGGACTGTCATATGCCTGCGGGCCTTTTGACTTTCGTGTCCATTTGTTCTTCATTTCCACTTTGGGAGCGAGGGCACTATGCAAGTTGAGAAGGTTGATCCGATCAGGATCAAGTTCGAAGGATTGGATGCAGACAGACACATCGTTGAACTTGAACCGCTTGCTCTTTCACTTCGAGGCGCCTCCAAGCTCATAGCGTCTGGTGGTCAGGTGGCGCTCACCGGACGTTATTCAAAGCGCGAGATAGGCAATTCTGTAAAGGTCTATGCACTGCCTCCACAGCCTGGGTCATATGACATCTGGGTAATGGTTCAGGCTGGGTTTGGTTTGGCAGCGGCCGTGGCTGTTCCACTACTCCCTTACATCGATGTTGCAATCAGAACAGCGGCGACCAAGGCCACTGAAGCCTTGGTAAATGCAACGATCGCCCGTTGGGCCAACAAATCCAAAGAAATGGATGCTGCTAACGAGGTCGCGGTCAGGGCTTTGGAGGAAATGGGTCATACCTCACGAGCCGCTATCCAGATGGCGGAACGGCTGGCACTATCAAATCATGCAGCCGTGAAGATGTTGGTCAACCCAATCGGAACATCGGCTCAAACCCTTCAAGTCGGCCATTCGGAAAGCGGCGCCTTTCTGGTGACGGAAACCGATCGCATTGAGATTGAGAAAGTCGAGCCGATAGAGATAGGGGCTGAGCAGGTGATGACCGTGATCATCTCTGAACTCGACTTGGTCACCAAGACTTGCAAGGTCTCTGTCGTTGGCGACGATCAGCCAAACCGCCGTGTTTCTGGGCAAATCACCGACCCCGTGCTTGGGGTTCCGAACAATCCATATTCCACGGCCTTCGATGGACAAGCTCAGATAGCTGTGAGGTGCAAACCGCAGTACTCAGAGGGCGAGATTGATCGCATCTTCATCTCCGATGCGGTGCAAGAATAGCACCGTCAGGAAACCGATTTGCTCACTGTGCCAAGCGCCTTCTCAAGTGCTCGCCCAGCGACCGCAAGCCTCACCTCGTCGCCACCGTAGTCTTCCCCGACGCTGCCTGAGGAGTGTCCAAGGATAATGTCTTGGTCCGACTTGGTGACGCCCGCCAGTCGCAGGCGATCCTTCATCAGGTGGCGAAGAGAATGCGTTGTGGCCTTAGGATCAGACACACAGGCGCGGACATGCTTTCCGAGGGCAGCGGAGGCTGACGCCGGGCCACGGGGTCGACCATAGGCAGGGAACAGCATTGTGGCTTTGCCGGCGGCTGTGACGGCTTCCTTTGCGGCCTCAAGAGCGTCGCCTATCAGAGGGACGTTGCGACGTGACACTTTATTCTTAATCCGACGGTCATCATGCCACTCGACCGTGATGTGCGGAACGGCGTGGTCAAGGTGTACGTCCGCGACACGAAGGCCCGAGACCTCAGCGAGGCGGCACCCGGTTCCATTTAGGATTGTCCAAATGTGCCGAAGGTCCGTCTTGGCATGGTAGGCAATGCGGGCGGTTATGGCTGCAACCTCATCCAGGGTGAATGGCCGACGCTTGTCCTTGTCGGGCTCTGCCCTGTCCTTCGGCGCAGCCTCCAAGTTCATAAAAGGGTTGGTAGCGCCGGCTAAGTCAAATTCCCTTATGGCGTGGTTGATGACGGCCCGGACCACGTTCAGGTAGCGGTCAACGGAAGACGCTTTGCGCCCATCGAGCATGTGATCGCGAACGTCCTTGGCGTCCTCGCGCTTGAGGCTTGCCAGCTTGCGGTCTTTGCCAAGTGCCTCCACGACGAGCTTGAAGACCCGCTCAAGCTCCATCTGCTTCGTCTCGTCGTCTCCAACTCGCTCCTTAAGATAGAGCCTCTTGGCGTCCTCAAGGGTCGGGGCTGGCGTACCCGATGAGTTCAGCAGCAGCGCGCGCGCCAATGCGGTGTCCGCTTCGGTTGGACGGAAATCGGGGAGGTCGTCGTCATCGTCGTCGTCGTCATCGACGCTGTCGAAATCTGGAACGTACTTGCGGACAAGCGTCTCGACGGCCTTCATTCTGGCCTGCCAGTCCGTGTCATGCTCGATCTCGTTGACTGACGGGAAGTCACGGTCTTGGCGGAAGCCCATCTTGCGGGCAGCGGCTATACCGTCGCGGAAATAACCCCATTCCGTTGGGGTAGGTCCATTGGCGCGCTTGATCGCGTCGGCCAAGAGTTTCTCAGCCTCAGCGTGAACTCTCGGATATTTCCTAAGCGCCTCCTGCTCGGTGGCGCCAAGCGGCACGAGGTGTTCTCGCTTGCCCAAAACGGTCCGAAGTTCTTCAGGGATTTTGCGCCTATAGCGCCATCCGGCTTTGCCGCGTTTCTGTATATGCTTCACGTCGATCTTCATGCTCAGGGTACCCCGCAGTGTATCGCGCGGTGTATCTCTGGGGAAGCGGAAACCCTTGCAATCCTTGGGTTTCAAGACATTTCTGGTGATAGTGGCTCCCCGGGCCGGATTCGAACCAGCGACCAACCGGTTAACAGCCGGTTGCTCTACCACTGAGCTACCGGGGAACAGAGGCTCTTATGTGAGTGGGGCAGCCTATAGCAAACCCGTTTCGGCTTTGCAAAGAAGCATTTCGCATTTTTTCGGTGCTTTTTAGCGCAGGGCTTTCTGGCAATGGCCGGCGAGCGCCCTCATATGAGCTGTCTCTCGCCTGTCACGGAACAGAAAAGGCCGCTGCGGCTTTCTCCGGCTGATGGTGCTACTGATGCAAACGGATCGACATTTCACATGACGGCAATGAGCGACGAACAGCCACCGGCCCGGAAAATCTCGGTCTTCGGCCGCCAGTTCACCATGCCGCGCTCGCGCGGCCTCAGGATTGCGATCGGCGTCGTGCTGATCATCGGCGGCATTCTCGGTTTCCTGCCGATCCTGGGTTTCTGGATGGTACCGATCGGATTGCTGGTACTCTCCTACGAATTCGCATTGGTGCGCCGTCACCGGCGCCGCTTCGTCGTCTGGTGGGAGCGACGGCGCCGGCCCGATTGAGGTTGCCCTGCTGGAAACAGGCAATTGTTTGAGAGCGGCGTGGTCCGTCTAGGCATCACCGAGGTTGGTCGAAGCAGCTTTCCAGGCGTTCGCAAAGCTCCTTGAGAACGGCGGTAGCCGATGCCAGCCGCGCCCGGTCGCGCGGCGGCAGGCTGTTTGCGCCTTCTATGCCGAGGCGGTCGATGGCATAGCGCACAAGCTCTGCAGACTGCGACAATCCGCGCGGTGTGCCGTCTTTCGTAGCTGCTCGAGCCATGGCGGAGCCTCCTATCTGCCCAACGTGGCCGCCGGTTTCGGGTTCCTGTCGCCGCGCATCATGCTTAACGATAAGCTAATATATTATTGCTAGCATGGCATTGCGTTGATAAGCAGTGCCTCGGTGTCGGAAGTACCGTTGGGAATGCATGGTGGCCGCTTGACGGCATTTTCGCCGCAACCTATTGGAGCCGGGTGGAACGCCGGGAGCAATGAGGCCTCGTGGCGGAGTGGTTACGCAGAGGACTGCAAATCCTTGCACCCCGGTTCGATTCCGGGCGAGGCCTCCAATGCCCGAGCTCCCGCGCGTCAGCGCCAGGGGGCTTCAGTTCCGGTCGAAACAGCCGCGGTCTTTGCGCGGCAAGCGGATGGTTGGAACATGAGCGCTGATTTTGCCGAACGCCGGGTGAAGATGGTCGACGGCCAGATCCGCACCACCGACGTGACCAGCGCGCCATTGCTCGAGGCGATGCTTGTCGTGCCGCGCGAGGCCTTTGTCGGCGCCGGCCAGCGCGATCTTGCCTATATCGATGAGGACATCCGCATTGCCGATACGGCCGATGGTCCGCGCTATCTGATGGAACCGTCGCCATTGGCCAAGCTGATGCAGCTGGCCGATGTCGGCCCAAGCGATTCGGCACTCGATGTCGGCTGCGGCACCGGCTATGCGGCGGCGATCCTGTCGCGGCTGGCAAGGTCCGTGGTCGCGCTGGAAAGCGATGTGGCGCTCGCCGAGAGCGCCACGTCGACGCTCGCGGCACTTGGTTGCGCCAATGTCACGGTGGTCCAGGGACCGCTGCCGCAAGGCCATGCTGCCAGGGCGCCTTACGACGTCATCCTGATCGGCGGCAGCGTCGGCGAGGTGCCGACGGCGCTGTTCGATCAGCTTGCCGAAGGCGGCCGACTCGTCGCCGTTGAAGGGCAGGGCAATTCGGGCGTAGCCCGGCTTTTTTTTAAGACTGGAGGGGTTGTAACGGGAAGACGCGCGTTTAATGCGGCAATTAAGCCACTACCGGGATTCGAACGCATTCCCGCCTTCGAATTCTGAGTGATTTTGCCTTGCAGCGAAGGCGTTGTCATGATCGCTTGCGTTTGAACAATCGTTGCTGATCTGCATAACCGGGTGTTTCTTGGGGGCTTTCAGCGGGGGAACGATAAAAAACGCGGCGCCGGCTGATCAGAGGAGAAGCCAGCGTGGCGCAGTTCCCGTGCAAAACGAATGAGGGAATATAACGTGCCGTCTGTACGCAAGTTGCTTTTTACCGCTGTCCTCGTTTCGGCGACAGCGCTTTCTCCACTGGCCGCCTCGGCCGAAACCATCCTCGGGGCACTTTCAAAGGCCTATCAGAACAATTCCTCGCTTAATTCTTCACGCGCCGGCGCCCGCGTCACCGACGAGGGCGTCGCCATCGCCAAGTCCGGCTGGCGCCCGACCATCACTGGTTCCGGAAGTATTGATTATACCGCCAGCCACAGCAATCGGTTGCACCGAAACATCTCGATAACCACCGGCAACTTCGGCGTCGAGATCGACCAGACGCTGTTTGACGGTTTTCAGACCAGGAACAATGTGGCGGCCGCCGAATCGCGGGTCCGCGCTTCGTTCGAAAGCCTGCGCAACGCCGAAGAAAACACTCTTTTCAACGCGGCAAGTGCCTATATGGACGTTATCCGCGACCGCCAGGTCGCCGTGCTGACCGAACAGAACCTGCAATTCCTGACCGAGCAGGCGCGTGCGGCGCGTTCGCGCTTCGAGGTCGGCGAAGGTACGCGCACCGACGTCGCGCAAGCCGACGCCCAGCGTGCCTCCGCGGTGGCGCAGTTGAGCGCCGCCCGCGCGACGGCGCTGGCAAGCGCTGCGACCTATCGCCAGATCGTCGGCGACGAGCCGGGCAGGCTCAGGCCGGCTTCGCCGGTGTCGAAGCTGTTGCCGTCGAGCCTCGATGCGGCGATTGCGATCGCATCGGCCGAGCATCCGGCCATCCTCGCCACCGCGCATCTGGTCGACGCGGCGGCGTTTTCGGTGAAGTCTGCCGAAGGCGCGTTGCTGCCGCAACTATCGGCGTCGGCAGGTGTTTCGAGCGCCATTCGCGGCACCGCGCCGGGCTCGCTCTCCTCGACACAGGATGGCGTAACCAATTCGGCGAACATCGGCGCGACATTGACGATACCGATCTATTCCGGCGGCCGGACCTCGGCATTGGTTCGCCAATCAAAGGAATCACTTAGCCAGGCCCGTATCGAGGTCGATGTCAGCCGCGACACCGTGCGCCAAGCGGTGACCTCGGCATGGTCGCAATACACCGCCGCGCAGCAAAGCGTCACGGCCAACCGGCAGGTGGTCGCCGCCGCACAGCTTGCCCTGAACGGCGTCATCGAAGAGCGCAATGTCGGCCAGCGCACCACGCTCGACGTGCTCAACGCGCAGGCGACCCTCATCACCGCCAAGATCAATCTTGTCAGCGCCGAACGCGACGTGGTGGTGGCAAGCTATGCCATCCTCTCGGCGGTTGGCCATTTGTCGGCAGAGCGCCTTGCGCTCAACGTGACGAAGTACAGGCCGGAAGAGCATTACAACGCCGTCAAGGACAAGTGGATCGGCCTGCGCACGCCGGACGGCCGCTGATCGCCAAGGCGTGTTTTCAGCCCGCGCTCGAACGACGCGCGGGCTTCAACTCCCGACCCTAATCTGTTGAAATCCGAGATGTCGCCAGATTGGGGATTCTCGCAAGGCGTTCCGTCGGTTACGCTGTTGCCATGATTCGAATCCGGCATTGCCGGACAGGAAATCTGAGAACGAGTCACAAGGGCGGCGGATGTGACGATGGCGACGGCGAGCAGCGTACAGCGCGAACCTTCCATGGAAGAGATACTGGCTTCCATCAGAAGGATCATCGAGGACAGCGATACCGGCCGCAAGCAGCCGGGCGACGCGGACGAGCTGCGCCAGGATCTGCAACCGGCGCCGGCAGCCGGACGGGCAGCGGAGGGGGATGCGTTCCGCTCCGAACTGCGCGGCGGACTGGAGATCGCCAAGCCGGCCACGCGCGCCGAGGTGCAGCCAGCGGCCGCGCCGGTCATTGAGCGCCTGGAAACGCCGCTGCGCCCCGGCCCTGTAAAAGCAGCGGTGACGCTGGCTGAGGTGAACGCCGCTCCCGAACCGCCCGCAAAGCCGGATCGGCCTGCGACGGCCAAGGCTGCCGAGACGACCGACACTATCATCGCCGATTGGCGGCGCGAGATCGCCGCGGTCGGCGACGCGATAGCCAAGCCGGAGCGCGCCGAGCCACTCCGTACGCCGGACGCCAAGCCGAAAGCCGAGGTTTTCGAGGGCGAGGCGAGTGCTGGACCTGCGCCAGAGCCTTCGGAAATTGGGCCGGAGCTTTCGGAAAGTGGCCCGGAACCTTCGAAAATCGGCCCGGAACCTTCGAAAATCGGCCCGGAATCTTCGAAAATCGGATTGGCGCGTCCGGCGGCCAGCGAGGCGCCGCCCGCACGTCCGGCGATCCTTTCGGAGCATACGGGCCGGCAGGTTGCCGCCGCCTTCGGCGAGCTCTCCGACGCGTTTGCCAGCCGCAGCAAGAAGACCTTCGACGAGATGGCCGAGGAGATGCTGCGGCCCATGCTGCAGGACTGGCTGGACAACAACCTGCCGACGCTGGTCGAGCGGCTGGTGCGCGAGGAAATCGAGCGCGTCGCGCGCGGCGCGCAGTAGCACAGCAGCCTGCAGCCAGGAGAAGTTATTATGGGCTATCTGGAGCTCTCGTGAGCGCTAGGCGGTTCAGCGCGGCCATTTCAAGCCTTATCGCCACACGTCGCCGTTCGGACTGAGCCGACTGCCCCGGCTTTGGGAAAGCCATGTCGAATTCGAGCGCGATGACCCCGCGGAACGGACAAACTCGTGTGATCCGTAGCGTGGAACAAACCCGCCGCCCTTGCGGTTGACTTGGCAACAACCTTCCGATTTACACCGGACCACAAATTCCGGACAGCGCGGACCGTTTTCCCATGCTCGAAAAGACCTACGACGCCAAAGCCGTCGAGCCGAAGATTGCCAGGATCTGGGAAGAGGCCGACGCGTTTCGGGCCGGGGCCGGGGCCGAGGAGGGGGCTGAAGCCTTCACCATCGTCATCCCGCCGCCGAACGTCACCGGCTCGCTGCATATGGGCCACGCGCTCAACAACACGCTGCAGGACATTCTGGTGCGCTTCGAGCGCATGCGCGGCAAGAACGTCTTGTGGCAGCCGGGCATGGATCATGCCGGCATCGCCACGCAGATGGTGGTCGAGCGCCAGCTGATGGAAAAGCAGATCCACCGCCGCGACCTGACGCGCGATGAGTTCATCGACAAGGTCTGGGAGTGGAAGGCCGAGTCCGGCGGCGCCATCCTCAACCAGCTGAAGCGGCTCGGAGCCTCGGCCGACTGGAGCCGGGAGCGCTTCACTATGGACGAAGGCCTGTCCAAGGCCGTGCTCGAAGTGTTCGTGACGCTCTACAAGGAAGGGCTGATCTACAAGGACAAGCGCCTGGTGAACTGGGACCCGAAGCTGTTGACCGCCATCTCGGATCTCGAGGTCGAGCAGCAGGAAGTCAACGGCAATCTGTGGCACTTCCGCTATCCGGTCGCGGGCGTGACCTTCGATCCGGAGAATCCGAAGACCTTCATCACCGTTGCGACGACCCGCCCGGAGACGATGCTGGGCGATACGGCCGTAGCAGTCCACCCCGACGACGAACGTTTCCGGCATCTTGTCGGCAAGAACCTCATCCTGCCGATCGTCGGCCGCAAGATCCCGGTGGTGGCGGACGAGTATTCCGATCCCGAAAAAGGCAGCGGTGCGGTCAAGATCACGCCGGCGCATGACTTCAACGATTTCGAGGTCGGCAAGCGCCACCGGCTGCCGGCGGTCAACATCCTCACCGTCAATGCGGCGGTGAGCCTCAAGGACAATGAGGACTTTCTCGCCGGACTGGAAGTGACGCCGGAGCGCCAGGCCGTCTGGGACAGCCTGGACGGCCTCGACCGTTTCGATGCGCGCAGGAAGATCGTCGAGCTGATGGAGGCGGGCGGCTTTCTCGAGAAGGTCGAGCCGCATCGCCACACTGTCCCGCACGGCGACCGTGGCGGCGTGCCGATCGAGCCGTTTCTGACCGACCAGTGGTATGTCAATGCGGCGGAACTGGCCAAGCCGGCGATCGCCTCGGTGCGCGAGAGCCGTACCAATTTCGTGCCCAAAAACTGGGAAAAGACCTATTTCGACTGGATGGAGAACATCCAGCCCTGGTGCATTTCGCGCCAGCTCTGGTGGGGCCACCAGATCCCTGCCTGGTACGGCCCGGACGGGCATGTCTTTGTCGAAAAGACCGAGGAAGAAGCGCTCGGTGCCGCCGTCGAATATTATCTGGCGCTGGAAGGGCCGTGGAAGGCCTGGGTCGAGGACAAGCTCGAGAATTTCCAGCCTGGCGAGATCCTGACCCGCGACGAGGACGTGCTCGATACATGGTTCTCGTCGGCGCTGTGGCCGTTCTCGACGCTCGGCTGGCCGGACCAGACGCCGGAGCTGAAGACCTATTACCCGACCGACGTGCTGGTCACCGGTTTCGACATCATCTTCTTCTGGGTCGCCCGCATGATGATGATGGGCCTGCATTTCATGGACCAGGAGCCGTTCCACACGGTCTATGTCCATGCGCTGGTTCGCGACAAGAACGGGCAGAAGATGTCGAAGTCGAAAGGCAACGTCATCGATCCGCTCGAGCTCATCGACGAATATGGCGCCGATGCGCTGCGCTTCACCTTGACGGTGATGGCAGCGCAAGGGCGCGACGTTAAGCTCGATCCGGCCCGCATTGCCGGTTACCGCAATTTCGGCACCAAGCTGTGGAACGCGACGCGTTTTGCCGAGATGAACGAAGTGGCGCGCGACGACGATTTCTGGCTGCAGGACGCCAAGCTCGCGGTCAATCGCTGGATCCTGACGGAGCTGACGCGAGCCGCGCGAGACATAACCGACGGTATCACCTCATACCGCTTCAACGAGGCGGCGGGCGCCGCCTACCGGTTCGTCTGGAACCAATTCTGCGACTGGTACCTGGAACTGCTGAAGCCGGTGTTCATGGGCGCCGACGAGGCCGCCAAGGCCGAGAGCAGGGCATGCGTCGCCTTCGTGCTGGACGAGATCTATAAGCTGCTGCATCCGATGATGCCGTTCATGACCGAGGAACTGTGGGCCGAAACCGCCGGCGAGGGCAGGCAACGGCCGTCGCTGCTTTGTCATGCGGCTTGGCCGTCGCCCGATTTCGAGGACGAGGAGGCCGCCGCCGATATCAACTGGCTGGTCGATCTCGTCTCCGGCATCCGCTCGGTGCGTTCGGAAATGAACGTGCCGCCGGCGGCGATAGCTCCCCTGATGGTGATCGGTGCCAATGACACGACACACGAAAGGCTGGAGCGCCAGGCATCGGCAATCAAGCGGCTGGCGCGGGTCGGCGACATCTCGCTGGTCGATGCGGCACCCAAGGGCTCCGCGCAGATCGTGCTTAACGAAGCGACCATCTGCCTGCCGCTCGGCAGCCTGATCGACCTTGCCGCGGAGGCAGCGCGCCTGCAGAAGGAACTTGCCAAGGTGACCGAGGAAATAGCGCGGCTCTACAAGAAGCTGTCCAACGAGAAATTCGTCGCCAACGCGCCGGAAGAGGTGGTGGAGGCCGAGCGCGAAAAACTCGCCGAATATCGCGAGGCGCAAGAGAAGCTTTCGGTGGCATTGACGCGGGTACGCGAGGCCGGCTGATCAAACAAATTGGGCCGGCTGGCCGGGATAGATTCGCCGGTCACGAATCTGCTTTCCAGATAGGCCGCCTGCCACGAAAACAGGCATTCCGCAGCGTAAATCTTGAGGCAAACTGAATGTTTTTGCCCCATTGTTGCCGTAATGTAACAATGGCTGACTGGGCACTCAAAATGCACTGTTCTGTAGTGATTTGGGCGGTTTTCCCGAGTTTTCTCGTCGATTTGTATTGAGGCGGCCATTTTCCCGTCTCGGGAAGAAGGCCGACACCTTGTCGGAAATGCGTTCAGCCAAGGTGTACATGTACGCACGGCGAATTCGTTGTTGCGCCGTTAACCTGAATTGGTTCTAGCTTGATGCAAGGATATTTCGGGGAGGAGATTCATGTGTTATTCGCGTCTGAAAGTGCTGCTGGGCGCGGGGGCTTTTTCGCTGGCTTTGGCTGGGACGGTGCAAGCCGGGGGCTTTGACCGGGGCGGCGTCAACATCGACCAGCTGTTCGACGCGGCGCCATATTCGTTCGATGCGGGCGTCACCTATGTTTCGCCGCAGCGCAAACTCAAGAATGTGCAGCGCCTCGACGGCTCGGGTTTGTCGACATCGGCGGTGGACGTTGGTGGCGACTATGCGGTGCCGCATGTCGGCATCAAGGCCAACATCTTTGAGCCCGTAGACTGTCTTGCCACCTATACGAGACCGTATGGTGCGGACGCAAATTTCGGCATGAACAACGCCTATTCACCGACAGCGGTCAAATACGCCGTCGACACAGACGATTTCGGTCTCACCTGCTCTTACAAGGTGAACGTCGGCAAGGGCTCCATACGATTCATCGGCGGCGTCTCCTACCAGCAGGTCGACGCGTTTCTGTCCCGCCAGACACTGCTCGCCTTCGGCAATACCGGCCTCGGCGTATTCAAGCTATCCGACGAGGCGTGGGGTTGGCGTGCGGGCGCAGCCTATGAGATCCCCGAGATCGCTCTGCGCGCCAGCCTGATGTACTCTTCCAGCTACAAATATGACGGGCTGTCGGGAACGGTCGACACGACCGGCTTCAGGGGCGCCTTTCCAGCGGATCTGGTTCCTGGCTCCACCGGGGTGTACCCAGTCTCGGCGTCGGCTGAGATACCTCAGGCTCTGGAATTCAAGCTGCAGAGCGGTATAGCTCCTGGCTGGCTGGCCTTCGGTTCCATCCGCTGGCAGGAGTGGAGCAAGCTTGGCGTCATTGCCATCAATGGCGTACGCAGTCCGGTGACCGGTGCTCCCTCGCCCGTTTCATTCGACCTGCTTTATCGCGACGGCTGGACGGTCACGGGCGGTATCGGTCACAAGTTCACCGATCAATTGTCGGGCGTGGTTTCGGTGACCTGGGATCGCGGCACCTCGACGACCTCGGGCTATCAGTCGGATACCTGGGCCGTTGCCAGCGGCGTCTCCTATTCGCCGAACGACCAGGTCGAGGTCAGGCTCGGCGGCTCGATCGGTGTGCTGACGAGCGGGTCATCGACTTTCAGCGGTGTCGGCGACGTGGCAAATGCCGTCACCTATACCTACGGCAACGACCTGCTTCTCGCCGGTTCGGCTTCCGTCAAGATCAAGTTCTAACTACAGATTTTTAAACGACAAAACGGCCGGGCGTTGCCCGGCCGTTTTGTTCGGTGCATCATCCGGCGTTCGGCCAGCGCAACAATTGGCCCATGATGTTCGCTCCGATAATTGTGACGTTTTGGCAACAGTTTCTGAACAACCCTCGCGCCACCCGGCCGCCCGGGAACATTGCCTATTTCCCGCCATAAACCCGGCGCACCTCAAACTTGTCTCGGGACACGCGCCAAAAGGCTAGGCGAAGAGGCAGGCCGCACCGCCCGCGGCAAGGACGAGTATGGACGCCAGAGGGATCTCCAAGGCCAAGCTGCCGAGCCGCCACGTGACCGTTGGTCCCGAGCGGGCACCGCATCGCTCCTACCTCTATGCGATGGGGCTGTCGGCGGCCGAGATCGCGCAGCCGCTGGTCGGTGTCGCCAGCTGCTGGAACGAAGCAGCACCCTGCAACATCTCGCTGATGCGCCAGGCGCAAGTGGTCAAGAAGGGCGTGGCATCCGCCAATGGCACGCCACGCGAATTCTGCACCATCACCGTCACCGACGGCATCGCCATGGGCCATCAGGGCATGAAGTCGTCGCTGGTGTCGCGCGAGGTCATCGCCGACTCGGTCGAGCTCACGATGCGCGGCCATTGCTACGATGCGTTGGTCGGATTGGCCGGTTGCGACAAGTCGCTGCCCGGCATGATGATGGCCATGGTGCGCCTCAACGTACCGTCGATCTTCATCTATGGCGGCTCGATCCTGCCCGGCAGCTACCGTGGCCGGCAGATCACTGTACAGGACGTGTTCGAGGCGGTGGGCCAGCATTCGGTCGGCACCATCAGCGACGCCGAGCTGCTCGAGATCGAGCAAGCCGCCTGTCCGTCTGCCGGCTCCTGCGGCGCCCAGTTCACCGCCAATACCATGGCCACCGTCGCTGAGGCGATCGGCCTGGCGCTGCCCTATTCCTGCGGCGCGCCGGCACCCTACGAGATGCGCGACCGCTTCAATTTCGCTTCCGGCGAAAAGATCATGGAGCTGATCGCAAGGAACATCCGCCCGCGCGACATCGTTACTATAGAAGCGTTGGAAAATGCCGCGACCGTGGTCTCGGCCACCGGCGGCTCGACCAACGCGGCGCTGCATCTGCCGGCGATCGCGCACGAGGCCGGGATAAAGTTCGATCTTTTCGACGTGGCCAGGATATTCGAGAAAACACCCTATATCGCCGACCTCAAGCCGGGCGGCAAATACGTCGCCAAGGACATGTTCGAGGCCGGCGGCATTCCGCTCTTGATGAAGACGCTGCTCGACCATGGCTATCTTCATGGCGATTGCCTGACGGTGACCGGCCGCACTTTGGCCGAAAATATGGAACATGTTTCCTGGAATGACAGTCAGGATGTGGTCCGTCCCGCCAACAGGCCGATTACCCAGACCGGCGGGGTCGTGGGCTTGAAGGGTAACCTTGCCCCCGAAGGCGCGATCGTGAAGGTCGCTGGTATGGCGGAACTGAAATTCTCGGGTCCGGCGCGCTGCTTCGATTCGGAAGAGGAATGTTTCGAAGCGGTTACACATCGCAACTACAGGGAAGGCGAGGTTCTCGTCATCCGTTACGAGGGTCCGCGCGGCGGCCCGGGCATGCGCGAAATGCTGTCGACGACGGCGGCTCTCTACGGCCAGGGCATGGGCGGCAAGGTGGCGCTCATCACCGACGGGCGTTTTTCGGGCGCAACGCGCGGTTTCTGCATCGGCCATGTCGGGCCGGAAGCGGCAGTGGGCGGCCCGATCGGGCTGCTTAGGGATGGCGACTTGATCTCGATCGATGCGGTGAACGGCACGATCGAGGTTGCATTGTCCAAAGCCGAACTGGCGGCGAGGGCAAAAGCATGGAAGGCGCGCACGACCGATTATCAGTCGGGCGCGATCTGGAAATACGCACAGACGGTCGGATCTGCCCGCGACGGCGCGGTCACCCATCCCGGCGGTGCCAAAGAAACACACTGCTATGCGGACATCTGAGTTGTTGAGGTCGTCTGTCCTTTCGGCACTGGTTGCGCTCGCCACTTTTGGCGCGACCTTGGGCGCCGTCGGCCAGGCCATGGCTTTCGACGACAAGGTATTCGACGACAAGACCGGCGTGAAGCCGCAGTCGAGCCCTTGGGCGGTGTTCCAGTTCGGCTTTTCCGCCTACAAGAACGGCCATAAGGAGCAGGCCGCGGAAGCGTATAAATATGCCGCCGAGAACGGCCAGATCGGCGCCACCTGGAAGCTTGCGCGCATGTATGCGGAAGGCGACGGCGTGGCGCGAGACGACTACGCGGCGTTCAAGTTCTTTAGCGAGATCGTCGACCAGGATGTCGAGCCCGGTTCGCCCGAGGAAAGCTATGTTTCGGACGCGCTGGTGGCGCTTGGCGACTATCTGAGGAAAGGCATTCCCGGCAGCCCCGTCGAGGAGAACGAGGTGGCGGCCCAGGAATATTACATGCGTGCCGCCGCCAACTACCGCAACCCGAACGCCCAGTTCGAGATGGGCCAGATGTTCCTCAAGGGTGAGGGCGGCGTCAAGGCCAGCGTCAAGCAGGCCGGACGCTGGTTCCAGCTGGCGGCCGAAAAGGGCCACGCGGGCGCGCAGGCGACGCTCGGCAACCTGCTTTTCCAAAGCGGCAAGATCGTGCGGGGGCTGGCGATGATGACCGCGGCGCTCGAACGGGCCTCACCCGCCGACCAGCCATGGATCCGCGGCATGCAGGAAGAAGCGTTTGCGGCCGCCGGCGAAGCCGACCGCCGCACCGCGATCTCGCTGGCCGACGACATCCTCACCAAGGGTGGCGGCGACCAATAGGTCGGCGGGATTGTAGATTTAAATCAATTCGCGGTCGGTTCCGCCGGCACGCCGCCGGGCGCCGGTGTTGAGATCGGCGTGCCCTGCAGATGTGGGGCCAGTGTGTCCTCCGGGCAGCCGTCGCGGAGCTTTGTCCAGGACGTGTTGTTGAGCACCATGTCGCAACGGGCGAGATGGCTCCCGCCTGCAACCGTCAGGCAGGCGACCCGGCCGATCTGGAATGATTTGCCGTTGGCAAGGCATTCTGCATCGGCAAAAGCCGGCGTCGCCACCGCCATCGCAAGCGCGCAGCCGATCGGGCAGAATGCAAATCGAGTAGTCATGGGAACCCCAGCCACCATGATGATTTCCCATCAAGCGCGCGATTTGTGGCGATAAGAGGTCAACTTATCAATGTGCCGCCGGACAGCAGCTCCGGTCAGGCCGGCTGCAGCGCCAGATCGATCGCCACCGGTACGTGGTCGGAGGGCTTTTCCCAGGCGCGCACCTGTTTTTCGATCGAGGCCGAGGAAAACCAGTTGGCGGCCTCGGGCGACAAAAGCAGGTGGTCGATGCGGATGCCGTTGTTCTTCTGCCAGGCGCCGGCCTGATAGTCCCAGAACGTAAAGACGTCCGGGGCGTCGCTGACGGCACGCACGGCTTCGGTGAAGCCGAGATTCTTCAGCCGCCGGAACGCCTGCCGCGTCGCGGGTTGGAACAGCGCATCGCTTAGCCAGTTTTCCGGATATTTCGCGTCGATAGGCTCCGGAATGACATTGTAGTCGCCGGCCAGAACCAGCGGCTCTTCCAGTGCAAGCCGCTCCTCGGCCCAGCGCTCCAGCCGCGCCATCCAGGAAAGCTTGTAGGAGAACTTCTTCTCGTCGTCGATCGGGTTGCCGTTCGGCAGATAGATCGAGGCAACGCGCAAGGCGCCCTTGTCGGTCGAGAACACGCCTTCGATGAAACGCGCCTGCTCGTCGGCATCGTCGCCCGGCAAGCCGCGATTGACCTCGTCGAAACGCAGCTTCGACAGGATGGCGACGCCGTTGAAGCCTTTTTGGCCGTAAGTCTCGACATTGTAGCCGAGCGCCTCGATCTCGGCGCGAGGAAACTGCTCGTCGACGGTCTTGATCTCCTGCAGGCAGGCGATGTCTGGCGCGCTTTCCGTCAGCCAATGGGTCAAATTGCCGATGCGGGCGCGAACGCCGTTGATGTTCCAGGTGACGATTTTCATGACGGCCTCGATAGGCTGGTGGTCCGGAGACTAGCGATCCGGCGGGTGACGTTCGACAAGGCCGATCGTATTGCCTGCCGGGTCCTTTAGGAAGGCCATCCATTCGCTTTCCCCCGCCTGGCCGAACAGGCCTTCGGTGTCGCGATGGACGAGCGCCGGCGGCGCGGTGAAGGGGACGCCGGCGGCCTTTGCCGAAGCGTGGAACTCTTCGAGGCCCGAGATGTCGAGATAGACGGTGCCAGCCGGCAGGCCGTCGGTGAAAAGCAGGCGCACGTCACCTGCCATGATGAAGGCGATGCCTGGAGGATCGAAACGCGCATGCAGGCTCATGCCGAGCACCTCGCGCCAGAACGCCAGCGTTGCGTCGAGGTCGCGTCCGGCGGAAAGCGCGACCTGACGGACCGCGCCGATGTCGGGCATTTCTAGATCGAGAAGCTGGTGCCGCAGCCGCAGGAGGCGACCGCATTGGGGTTTCTGATCTGGAACGACTGGCCCATCAGATCGTCGACGAAATCGATCACCGAGCCGCCCATATAGACCAGCGACAGGTCGTCGATCAGCACGGTGGCGCCGTCCTTTTCGATGGCGACGTCGTCGTCATTGCGCCTGTCGACCAGATCGAACTTGTAGGAGAAGCCGGAACAGCCGCCGCCCTCGACCGAAACGCGCAGGGCCGTCTTATCGGCTTCGCTCGCAACAATCTTGGCGATCCGCCTGGCGGCGGCGTCGGTCATCTCGACTTTCATGGCGGTCTTGGCATCAGCGCCCATGGGCGTCACCTTGCTTTCGGTTTTGTATGATAGGTATGAAGCGCGACGGGGCAAGTCAACTGCGGCATACGCTATGACCAACGAGTTGGGCGACATCGGATTCGGCTATCGGCCGCGCGCGGCCTATGCCAGCGACCCGGCGAAATCGCGCGGGCGGCTGTTCGACGAGGTGGAAAGCCCGACGCGCACGCCGTTCCAGCGCGACCGCGACCGCATCATCCATTCGACGGCGTTCCGCCGGCTGAAGCACAAGACGCAAGTGTTCGTCGCACATGAAGGCGACCATTACCGCACAAGGCTGACGCATTCGATCGAGGTGGCGCAAATTGCACGCGCTCTGGCGCGGGCGCTGCGCGGCGACGAGGACCTGGCCGAGGCGGTGGCCCTGGTGCACGACTTCGGCCACACGCCCTTCGGCCATACCGGCGAGGACGCGCTGAACGATAAGATGGCCGCCTGGGGCGGCTTCGACCACAATGCACAATCGCTGCGCGTGGTGACGCGGCTGGAGCGGCGCTATGCCGAGTTCGACGGGCTGAACCTCACCTGGGAAACGCTGGAGGGGCTGGTCAAGCACAATGGCCCGCTGACCGATGCCAAAGGGAAAGGGCTGAAGGGGCCGGTGCCGCAGGCAATCCGCGACTATTCCGAACTGCACGACCTCGAACTCGACCGCTTCGCCGGTATCGAGGCCCAGTGCGCGGCGATTGCCGACGACATCGCCTACAACACCCACGACATCGATGACGGCTTGAGGGCAGGGCTGTTGACGCTGGATATGCTGGAGGATGTCTCGCTGCCGGGGTCGATCCTCAAGGGCGTGCGTGAGCGCTATCCGGCGCTCGATGACGTACGCACCAGCCACGAGCTGATGCGCCGGCAGATCACCATCATGGTCGAGGACGTGATCGTCTCGACGACGGCCAATCTGGCGCGCATCAAACCCGGCAGCGCCGAAGCGGTAAGGGCGGCCGGCGAGACGATGGTGAGCTTCTCCGCCGAAACGGCCGCATCGGAAAAGGAGCTGAAGGCCTTTCTTTACAAGCACCTCTACCGGCACGCGGAGGTCATGCGGGTGCGCGCCGATGCCGACCAGATCGTCAGGGACCTGTTCGACGTTTATTTCGCCGATCCGCGCGCCATGCCGGATGGCTGGCGCGAAGGGCTCGACCGGGCAGAGGACCGCGTCAAGGCGCGCAGTGTTGCCGATTTCCTGGCCGGCATGACGGACACTTATGCGCTCAAGGAACACAGGCGTTTGTTTGACCATACGCCGGATTTGAGCTAGGGCGGGCTCGATTTGCCGGCCAACGCGCCGGATCCCTGCAAAACCGTCAGAGCCATAGCAATGAACATCTTCGCCGATTTCAACGCGCGAATCATAAAGGCCGTCGAAGCGCTTGATTTGAAAGACAAGGATGGCGTGTCGCCGGACCTGTCGCGCATCGCTGTCGAGCCGCCGCGCGATGCCAGCCATGGCGACCTCGCGACCAACGCAGCCATGGTGTTGGCCAAGCCGACCGGCCAGAACCCGCGTGCGCTGGCCGAAAGGCTGGCCGAGGCGCTGCGCGCCGACGAGGATATCGCGGCCGCCGAGATCGCCGGCCCGGGCTTTGTCAATCTCAGGCTCAAGGACGGCTTCTGGCAGGCGCATCTGACGGCGCTGCTCGGCGAAGGCCGCAACTACGGCCGCTCGACGGTCGGCGGCGGCAAGAAAACCAATGTCGAATATGTCTCGGCCAACCCGACCGGCCCGATGCATGTCGGGCATTGCCGGGGTGCCGTGGTCGGCGACGCGCTCGCCAATCTGATGGCCTTCGCCGGTTACGACGTGACCAAGGAATACGTCATCAACGATGCCGGTTCGCAAATCGATGTGCTCGGACGCTCGGTCATGCTGCGCTACCGCGAGGCGCTTGGCGATGAGATCGGCGACATTCCGGCCGGGCTTTATCCAGGCGACTATCTGATCCCCGTTGGTCAGGCGCTGGCCAACGAATTCGGCCGCTCCCTGCTGCAGATGCCGGACGAGGAGGCGCTTGCCATCGTCAAGGACAGGACGATCGATGCGATGATGACGATGATCCGCGAGGATCTGGCGCTGCTCAACGTGCATCACGACGTCTTCTTCTCCGAGCGGACGCTGCATGCCAACAATGCGAAGAAGATCCGCTCGGCGATCAGCGACCTGACGCTGAAGGGCCACATCTACAAGGGCAAGCTGCCGCCGCCCAAGGGCGAGAAGCCGGACGACTGGGAGGACCGCGAGCAGACGCTGTTCCGCTCGACCGCAGTCGGCGACGATATGGACCGGGCGCTGGTCAAGTCGGACGGCACCTTCACTTATTTCGCCGCCGACGTCGCTTATCTCAAGGACAAGGTCGATCGCGGCTTCGTCGATCTGATCTATGTGCTTGGCGCCGATCATGGCGGCTATGTGAAACGGCTGGAAGCGCTTGCCCGGGCGATTGCGGGCGACGAGGTCAAGCTAACCGTGCTGCTTTGCCAACTGGTGAGGCTGTTTCGCGCCGGCGAGCCGGTGCGCATGTCGAAGCGGTCCGGCGAGTTCGTGACCTTGCGCGAAGTGGTCGAGGAGGTTGGCCGCGACCCGATCCGCTTCATGATGCTCTATCGCAAGAACGACGCGCCGCTCGACTTCGACTTCGCCAAGGTGACCGAGCAGTCGAAGGACAATCCGGTGTTCTACGTGCAGTACGCCTCGGCGCGCTGCCATTCGGTGTTTCGGCAGGCGAGCGAGCAATTGGGCGAGGCCATGTTCGACCGCAACCAGCTGGCCGCCGAAGTGGCTTTGCTGACCGATGAGGGTGAGATCGGCCTGATCAGGAAACTCGCCGAATATCCGCGGCTGATCGAAGCGGCGGCGCTCGCGCTCGAGCCCCACCGGCTGGCATTTTACCTCTACGAACTCGCTTCCAGCTTCCACGGACACTGGAACCGGGGCACCGATAATCCCGACTTACGTTTTGTTAAGGTTAACGACCGACAATTGACGCATGCCAGACTAGGGCTGGTGCAGGCTGTTTCGGACGTTTTGGCGTCCGGCCTGACGCTGATCGGAGCCAATGCGCCCACCGAAATGCGTTAGGTTTGAGTAAAAAACCTGTCACCTTTTGCCCACATTGCGCTGGTAAGGGCCAACCCTACGCGACGTCCATGGCGTCCGAATGAGTGCGAGTTCGGGAACAATAATGGCAGACAGAACCCAGCTGAGAGCAGCCGACCACAACGACATCGCCAACGATGATCCGTTCGCGGAACTGACCAGGATCATGGGGTTCGACCCGCGCCAGCCGGTCAAACCGCAAACCCCGGCCCAGCCGAAAACCGCTGCCGTCGAGCCTCCGGTGGACGAGGGCGATTTCGACATCGATCTCGAGAAGGAGTTGATGGGCGAGTTCGGCGCCGACGCCAATGACAATGCTTCCCCTGCCGAGCTTCGCGAGCCGGCACCCGAACCGGCTACCGCGGATGAAATGGAGGACGCGCTTGCCGCCTCGTTCGAACAGGATTTCGCGTTCGACGACAGTGCGGCGGATGATGCTGCTCCTTTTGCGGCCGCTCCTGTTGCCGCCGACGAAATTGCCTCCGGCCCCGAAAGATCGTTCGCTCCCGCTGTCGAGCCGGAGTTCGACGACGAGTTTCATAACGCCGTCGCCGGCTCGCTCGAAGACGTGTCGCCGTTCGAGGATGACCTTTCGAGTGACGACGAACTTGCCGCCTCGCTCGACCAGGATTTTCGGCTCGACGACGATGTGACGGCCAAGATCGCGGTGACCGGCGAGGATGAACCCAGGGCCGCAGCCGAGGCGATCGAGCCGGTCGACGAGCCCGCCTTCGACGATGAGTTCGACAACGCCGTGGCAAGTTCGCTCGAAGATGAGCTGATGCTCGAAGAGCATGAGCCGATGGAGCAGACCGTCGCCGTTGAAACCGCGGCGCAAGCCGCCGCGCCTGCGTTCGATGACGAGTTCGACGATGCCGTTGCAAGCTCGCTCGAAGACGAGCTGATGTTCGACGAACATGAGCCGGCGGTCGCCGCCCCGGCATCGCCGGCTGAGGCGGTTTCGGCCGATGAGGATCTTGCCGGCCATTTCGATGATGCCATGGCCGATGTCGACATGGACTTCGACGTTCGCCCGAACGAGCCTGCCGAAATCGAAGAACCAGCGTTTATCGAAGAGCTGTCGATCGAAGAGCCAGAGGCCGCCCGGCTTTCCGGCACGGCCGCCGAAGCGGCGTTCGACGACGATTTCGATCTGAGCTTCGACGATGCGCCTGCCGAGGACGCCGAAGAGCCGGTGGCGCAGGTCGTTGCAGCCGAACCAGCGGCGCCGGCCGCCGCTGTCGTCCCGACGGCCCCAGTGGCTGAGGAACGCAGCCTGGAGGACGAGCTGAACGCGCTGCTGGGTGCGATGAGCACACGACCGGCACAAACGGTCAACGAACCTCAGACAAGCCAGCAGTCTGCCCAGCAGCCTGCCCAGAAGCCCGTTATGGTTGCTCAGCAGCCCGTCGCGCCGGTAATTCAGAAGCCAGCAGTGGCTGCTGAACAGCCCATGGGTGCGGCTGAAGACGTCACCAACGAACCGGTGCATCCTGTCGACGAGCTGGATTGGGAACTCGACGAGCACGAGCCCGCTGAGCCGCAGCAGTCCAGTGCCGCCGATGACGCCGATCTTGGCAGTGTCCTCCTCGATGAGCTTGAAGGCGAGGATTTCGGTGTTGAAGCCGCTGCCGGACCTGCGGATGATTTAGACAACGATGCGCTCGATGCCGACTTCGCCAGGAATATCGGCCTGGATCATGACTCGGCCGACAAGAGTGCCGCAGCTGCTTCCGAAGAAGATCCGCTCGATGCGCTGAACTGGCTGACGACACGCGCCACACCGCCCGAGCCGGCCCGCTCGTGGAGCCGCGTGACGCCCGTCGCACAGCCTCAGCCCGCTTTTGCAAGCCAGCCGGTCGCTTCGGCGCGTCCGGCACCGCCGCAGCCGGCTGCAACGCCGTCCAATCGGGCCGCACCGGTCGAAGAGAGGCCGTCCTATGAAGATCGGCCCGCCTACACGGAAGCTGCACCAACCTCGCATCAACAGCCTTCCGCATATGACGAGATGCCCGATGTCGAGACGGTCGACGTGCCCGAGCGCGTCGTGGCGCTGGCGGACGATCTCGACATTCCGGAGCTCAACTTCGACGATGACGAGCCGGTGGCGCCCGCCTACGACGATCTTGATGCCGATTTTGCCAGCCTTCTCACCGAAATGAATGCCACGGATATAGCGCCCGCCCCGGTGCGCAGTGCTGGCTACGACGATGAATACGATGCCGGCTTCGCGTCTGGCTATAAGCAGGATCGCGGCGAGACGCGCGCCTATGGCGCCAAGCCTGCGGAAGCCCCCGTCAGCGCGGCGGCCGCTTCCTATGCCGATGCAGCGGACGGTTTCGATCTGGCCCCATTGCCCAGTGGCCAGCCGGTTTCGCAGGCCGACGATTTCACCTTCGATGAGCTCGATTACGATCCCGAACTGGACGAGGAGATGTCGGTTCCGGGTCTTGCCGAACGCGGGGCCGAAAGGCAGCCGCGCAGGCGCGGGCTGCTGATAGGAGCGGTGGTTGGCGCGGTGGCGATCGCCGGAGGCCTTGGCGCCTTTGCGTTGACCCACGGCGGCAAGAGCGGCAGCGATGCGCCGGTTATCGTCAAGGCGGACAACAGGCCGATCAAGATCAAGCCGGAAAATCCAGGCGGCACCGTCGTGCCGAACCAGGACAACAAGGTTTATGACGCTGTGGTCAAGGGCGCCAAGCCCGCCGAGCCCGTTCAGCAGAAGCTGGTCACCAACACCGAAGAGCCTGTGGACCTGAAGGCCAACGAACCGGAGAGCCGCGTCGTCGATCTTTCGCCCAATGACCCCGATGCCGCAGACGATATCGACGCGCCCGGCACCGTGGCGTCCGACACCGACGCGTCTGGCACCAACGTGCCTGACACCAACGCGTCTGACCCCAGCGCGCTTGGCGCCAATGCAGCTGGCGCTTCCGAAACCGCCGCCGCACCGGCGCCCAAGTCCGAGGATCGCATCGCGCAGGTCCTGCAGGAGGCCGAGAAGGGTGCAAACCCCGAGATCGTCGCCGTTGCGCCGCGCAAGGTACGGACCATGGTCGTGAAACCTGACGGCTCGCTGGTGGCGCGCGAAGATCCGGCGCCTGCCGCCCCGCAGATGGCTGCTGCCGAGCCGGCCGATCCGGCGCCGCAGCACGTGGCTCCGGCGGGCCAGGCCGACGCCGCCGCGCAGACCGGCACCGTGCCCCTGATCGACCAAATGACAAGTGATCCGAAGATTGGCGATCAGAAGATTGGTGACCAGCCGAGTGGCGATCAGGCCGAAACCACCAAGCTGCAGCCGGCGCCCAAGCCCGACACAAAGGCTGAAGCCAAGCCGTCAGCCAGCAAGCAGTCCGCCAGCACCCCGGCCACGGTTCCGGTGGCGCCGCAGCGTCCGTCCGACCAGCCGGTCGACGTGGTCGGCGAGGTCAAGCCCGATCAGGTTGCTTCCATCGATCCGGCTGCGGCCGGCGCTGGTTCGTGGTCGATACAGATCGCTTCGCAGCCGACAGTCGAAAGCGCCCAGGCGACTTACCAGGATCTGCAGCGCCGCTACGGCAGCGTGCTTTCCGGCCGCACCGCCAACATCGTCAAGGCCGAGATTGCCGGCAAGGGCACCTTCTACCGCGTCCGCGTTCCGGCGCAGTCTCGCAACGAGGCGATCAAACTGTGCACCAGCTACAAGGCTGCCGGCGGCAATTGCTTCGTGTCCCACTAGCGGCACCAAAGCCCCTCGAAAGCCGGCGCCCGCGCCGGCTTTTTTGCGTGAGCGGAAAGCTTTGGAGGCAATTGCGGGCGATTCCCTTTGTCGGCGCGAAGCTCTAAACTGTTCCGCATGACCGAATCAAAATCCATGATCCTCGGCTGCGCCGGGAAATCACTGACCCGCGACGAGATCCGTTTCTACCGCAACGAATGCCCGTGGGGCTTCATCCTGTTTGCGCGCAATATCGGCGAGACCGAGCAGATCCGCGATCTGGTCGCCGCCATGCGCGACTGCGTCGGGCGTGCGGATGCGCCCGTATTCATCGACCAGGAGGGTGGCCGGGTGCAGCGCCTGCGGCCGCCGCTGGCGCCCAACTATCCGGCTGCGGGCGCACTCGGTGCCTTGTGGCGCGACGACCATGACGCCGGCACCCGTGCCGCCTGGCTGATGGCGCGGCTGCATGCCTTCGATCTGCTGCGCTACGGCATCACGGCGGATTGCCTGCCGGTGCTCGACGTGCCGATAGAGGGCGCCAGCGACGTCATCGGCGCGCGCGCCTATGGCAAGGAGCCGCGCGCCGTCGTCGAATTGGGTCGCGCCGCGGCGGAAGGCCTGATGGCGGGCGGCGTGCTGCCGGTGATGAAGCATATTCCCGGTCATGGAAGGGCCTTCGCCGATACGCATTTCGAACTGCCGACCGTCGATGCCTCGATCGGCGACCTGCAGCGGCATGATTTTGCGCCGTTCAGGGAGCTCAACCATTTGCCGATGGCGATGACGGCGCATGTTGTCTATAGCGCGATCGACCCGAAGAACCCGGCCACGACATCCGGCAAGGTCATCGAAAAGATCATCCGCGGCGAAATCGGCTTCGACGGGCTGTTGATGAGCGACGACACCTCGATGAAGGCACTTTCTGGGGATTTCCCATCAAAGGCGGCCGCGATCCTTGCGGCGGGCTGCGATCTGGTCCTTCACTGCAACGGCGTGTTCGAGGAGATGGCCGGCATTGCATCGCGCACGACCGGGCTTGAAGGCAAGTCGTTTGAGCGCGCGGAGCGGGCGCTGACCTATATCAGGAACCGTGACGTGGCGGACGAGACCGAGATTCGGGCCGAATTTGCCAGTTATTTCGACGCGGTGGCCTAGCATCAAAGGAAGCGAAGTGGCGGAAACATTGGACCTGAAGGCCGGCAAGGCCGCACCGATGGACCGCTTGTGGGCCGAGAACGACGATTCTCGGCTGACCGGCGATCCGGCGTTGGTCGTCGATGTGGCCGGCTTCGAAGGTCCGCTCGATCTTCTGCTGCATCTTGCCCGCAATCAGAAGGTCGACCTGTCGCGTATCTCGATCCTGGCGCTGGCCGAACAGTATCTGGCCTTCGTCGAGAAGGTGAGGGCGCTAAGGCTGGAGCTTGCCGCCGACTATCTGGTGATGGCGGCGTGGCTGGCGTTTCTCAAATCGAAGCTCCTGATCCCCAAGCAGCCCGGCGACGAAGGCGAAAGCGGCGAGGAGCTGGCGGCGGTGCTGCAGTTCCGGCTGAAGCGGCTGGAGGCGATGCGCGACGCGGCGGCACGCCTGGTCAACCGCAACCGGCTCGGACGCGACGTGTTTGCACGCGGCATGCCGGAAATGGTCATCGTCGAGAAGCGCAATGCCTATTCGGCCTCGCTCTACGACCTGTTGACCGCCTATGCCCAGCAGCGCCAGAAGCAGGCGATCACCAATGTGACGATCGCCAGGCGCGGCGTCTGGTCGCTCAAGGATGCGCGCGACGTGCTGACCAGGCTGATCGGGTCGCTGCGCGACTGGACGGCGCTCGACAGTTTCCTGGTCGAATATCTGGCCGGCCCGGAAGAGCGGCGCACCGCGGTTGCCAGCTCGTTTGCCGCGACGCTGGAACTGGTGCGCGAAGGCAAGATGGAGATGCGGCAGGACCAGGTGTTCGCGCCGCTTTATCTGCGCGGCCGCGCCCAGGCCATCAAGATAGTCGAGGTGACACCATGAGCGAACGCGCCAACGCTTCGGTCATTCCGTTCAAGGTCGAAGACGACGTCGAGCAAGGCGCGGTCGCCGAAAACCCGGCACAAAACCAGGGGCAGAATTTGACGCAGAATCCTGGCGAGCGGCTGCATATGGCGGAGGCCGTACGGATGGCCGAGGCGATCGTATTCGCCAGCGCCGAGCCGGTCAGCGCAAAACAGCTCACTTCGCGGCTGCCCGACGGCATCAACATTGCCGCGGCGATGGCCGAACTGCAGCAGATCTATGCTCGGCGCGGCGTCAATCTGGTGCGCGTCGGCGATGCCTGGGCTTTTCGCACCGCCGGCGACCTCGCCTTCCTGATGAGCCGTGACACGGTGCAACAGCGCAAACTTTCCCGCGCTGCCCTCGAAGTGCTGGCGATCATCGCCTACCACCAGCCGGTAACGCGTGCCGAGATCGAGGATATCCGCGGCGTCGAGACGTCAAAGGGGACGCTCGACACGCTGATGGAGACCGAATGGGTGAGGATGCGCGGCCGGCGCCGTACGCCCGGCCGTCCCGTCACCTATGGCACGACCGATATTTTCCTCGACCATTTCGCGCTGGAGGAGATACGCGATCTCCCCGGCATGGAGGAATTGAAGGGTGCGGGGCTGCTGTCCGGCCGCATGCCGTCGAATTTCGCGGTGCCGCTGCCGCCGGCCGACCCCGATGCGCTCACCGACGACGAGGATCCGCTGACCGATATCGACCTCGAAGAACTGGGCCTTTTGACGCCGCGCGTCACGGAAGATTGAGCCGAGCGCCATCTTAAAGCCACAGGCGGGATGGAACTGCGCCGATTGGTAGCGGGCCGCCGTGCCGAAAGTGCGTGACTTCGGCGACTCATTCATGAACTCTGTCGCAGTTCTGTTTGAATCCGAACCCGAAAGCGCATAGATCAGCGTCTGGGAAACCGTTCGAGAGAGATTTGCTATGGGTTCATTTTCGATTTGGCACTGGATGATCGTTCTGGTGATCGTGCTGCTGGTCTTCGGCCGCGGCAAGATCCCCGAGCTGATGGGCGACATGGCCAAGGGCATCAAGAGCTTCAAGAAGGGCATGGCCGACGACGAGACTGCCGAGGACAAGCGCACTGTCGAACACCGTGCCGACGAAACCGTTTCGGTACCGAAGGAAAAGGCCAGCAAAAGCTGAGCCCAAACTTTAGTCGGAACGTATAGCCATGTTCGAAGTCGGCTGGACCGAGATGCTGGTGATCGCGATCGTCATGATCGTGGTCGTCGGGCCCAAGGATTTGCCCAACATGCTGCGCACCTTCGGCCGCACGACGGCGAAGCTGCGCGCCATGGCGTCCGATTTCCAGCGGCAGTTCAATGATGCGCTGAAGGAAGCCGAACTCGACGACGTCAAGAAGTCGGTCGATTCGCTGAGAAGCCTCAATCCGGCAGCCGAGATCAGGAAGCAGCTCAATCCATTCGAGCAGGCCGCCGCCGACGTCCGTTCCGGCGTCGATGCCGTGATGAAGCCCAAGCCGGCCGTCGATGCCGCCGCTTCGACAGAGCAGGCGGCCGAGCCGCTGAAGAACGGCGCAACGACGATGCCGGGCGTCAGCCCGCCGGAGCCGACGCCGGCCACGCCGATCTTTCCGGCGATGACGGACGAGTCCGTCGTGGCGCCGGCAGTACAGGCGCAAACGGCTGCAGCGGCCGTGCCGCAAAAAGCGCCGGCGGCAAAGAAGAAGCCGGCGCCCGCGAAAGCCGCGGCTGCCGCGCCGGCCAAGCCGGCAAAGACCGCTGCGCCAAAGGCCGCCGCAAAAGCTGAGCCAAAACCGCAGTCGTCAGCAGCGAAGAAGCCGGCGGCAGCAGCGAAGAAGCCTGCGACAGCAACGAAGAAGCCGGCCGCCACGAAAACGGCGGGAGCCGCCAAGTGAGCACTTCGGACACGGAAAAGGACGAGATCGAAAAATCGTCGGCTCCGCTGATGGAGCACCTGATCGAGCTGCGCCGGCGGCTGATGTGGTCGATCGGCGGTTTTTTCGTCGCCTTCCTGGTCTGCTTCTTCTTCGCCAAGAAGCTGTTCAACCTGTTGGTGATCCCGTTCAGATGGGCGACCCAATGGGCCGGGCTCGACCCGCACAAGGTCGAGCTGATCTATACGGCGCCGCAGGAATTCTTCTTTACCCAGGTCAAGCTCGCCATGTTCGGCGGCATGGTCATCGCCTTTCCGCTGATCGCCACGCAGATCTACAAATTCATCGCGCCCGGCCTCTACAAGAACGAACGCAATGCCTTCCTGCCGTTCCTGATCGCCTCGCCGATCCTGTTCTTGATGGGCGCGTCGCTGGTCTATTTCTTCTTCACGCCGATGGTGATGTGGTTCTTCCTCGCCATGCAGCAGACCGGCACCAACGACCAGGTGCAGATTTCGCTGCTGCCGAAAGTGTCCGAATATCTCAGCCTGATCATGACGCTGATCTTCTCCTTCGGCCTGGTGTTCCAGTTGCCGGTGGTGACCAGCCTGATGACGCGGGTCGGCATGCTGTCGTCGCAGGGATTGGCCGAGAAGCGCAAATGGGCGATCGTCATCGCCTTCGTCGTGGCGGCGGTGCTGACGCCGCCCGACCCGATGAGCCAGATCGGCCTCGCCATTCCGACGATCCTGCTCTACGAGGTCTCGATCTGGTCGGCCCGGCTGATCGAGCGCAGCAAGGAGCGCGACCGTGTGGCCCGCGAAAAGCAGGACGCCACCGAAGAGGTGGCCGAAAAGCCGGCGGACGCGTCTTCGACGTAGGTTCGGTTGAGGCGGGCAGCATCTTTTTGCCGGCCGCAGCAACTTTGTTCTTGCTTTGTGCCGGCAGCTATGCTACTGATTTGGGTATGGTGCCAATTGGCTCCAAAAACCCGCCTCCCGAGGCGGGTTTTTTGTTTCTTGCTTCCTTTTGAGAGTTCCTGCGTTGTCGGCGGGACAGCGCCCCCCTCTGTCCTGCCGGACATCTCCCCCACAGGCGGGGAGATCGGCTGTCCTTGCCGCTTTCGCCAATCTCATAGGATGCAGAAAGGGCGCTGTCCCCAAAGCTGCCGATCTCCCCCTTGAGGGGGAGATGTCCGGCAGGACAGAGGGGGGCGCGAAGGAACTCGGCCTGACATCTTGCATCAACGAAAGATGCGGTTTACGCCCTCTGGTCTTTGTTTTGGGCATCTCGTTGCCC